>JAYTWO010000495.1:0-18316 GCA_043743415.1 Planctomycetota bacterium | reverse complement strand
GAAGCTGAAGACGAAGCCGAGGGGGGACTCGCAACGGACGGGATCGCTGGCGGTTCCGAGCAGTTCGAGTGGCGGCGATTTGCCGCTGTTGAATTCTGTTTATTTGGGGCGGGCACTGCAATGGATATTAGCGCGGGTTGACTGGTCAGCGGTCAGGTTTCGGGACGACTGTTCGTGGACGCCGCGCGCCCTGGTGGCGGCGGCGTTATTGTGGGCGTGGAGTGACGAGTGGACGTTGGGTGAGCGGTTCGTGGCCGCGCGGCGGCTGGTGACACATCTGCCTTCTCAGGAGCCGAGCGAGGGTCCGCTGGCGACCACTTATCAAGCGTTTATAAAGGTTCTCATTCGGTGGACGGCGACGCTCGTCGCATTATTACAAGCTGCGTTTCGGAAACAGATGCAGGAGTCGCTGAGCAGCTCATGGACAGTGGGCGGATTCGTGGTCTTCGGAGTCGACGGCGGCCGCGCGGAACTGCCGCGCACGAAGTCACACGAGGCAGCCTATTCACCGTCTCCCGAGCGCTCCGGCAAGACGAAGCGAGACCGCCGGAAACAGCCGAAACAGGCTGCGCACACGAAGAAAGCGAACGTGCCTCAGATGTGGATGACGGTCATGCTGCACCTCGGGACGGGTCTGCCGTGGGACTGGCGGCGGGGCCCCTCGGACAGCAGCGAGCGGGCCCATGCGCTGGAGATGCGGGGGAGTCTGCCGCCGAAATCGCTGCTCACCGCAGACGCGGGATTTATCGGCTATGACTTTGCGGACACATTCTTAAAGTCGGGTCATCATGTGCTGCTGCGCGTCGGTTCGAATGTGCGGTTATTAAAGAATCTGGGCTACGTCGAAGAGTCGGAGGGGCTGGTCTACCTCTGGCCGGAGAAGTCGGCCAAGAAGAACCAGCCGCCGCTGGTGTTCCGGCTGGTTGTGGCCCAGGGACCGAGGCATCCGATCTACCTCCTCACGAGTGTTCTCGGTCCGAAAGAGCTGAGCGATGCTCAGGTGTTTGAGATATATAAGAAGCGATGGGGAATCGAGTTATTTTATCGACATCTGAAGCAGACCTTCCAGCGTCGAAAGCTGCGCAGCTCCAGCGCGGCGAATGCCGCCTTGGAGTTGGAATGGTCGCTGGTCGGCCTGTGGGCGATGGGCCTGTTCGCGTGCGTCGAGATGACCCTCGCGAAGATTCCCTTAAAACGCCTGAGCGTGGCCGGGGTGCTGCGCGTGTTCCGCCGCCTGATGCGTGATGACCTGCACCCCGCCGACCCCGCCCGCCCGCTGTGCCAACAAATTCGCGAGGCACTGGTGGACGAATACGTCCGAAAAAACAAACAGAGCCGCGACTACCCCCGCAAGAAACAACACACCCGCACCGGCCCCCCGAACATCGTGACCGCCACCGCAAAACAAGTCCAACACGCCAAATCCCTCAAGAATGCACTGGCGGTGAAAAAGGGTTAACGGCGTTGCGTGCCACCCGGCCGGGACTGTTCCAGGGTCTGCACTCGGAGACTTGCCGGTTCTGAAGAATCCTCTTCGCTGGCTTGTTCCAGACTTCCTGTGAGGAGAACTGGTTGTCCGATGAGTGATTCCGCCTTGACCTTCAACTTGGCATCGGAGGAGAAGTCGATGGGCCAGACTTGGTTGTCCGCTTCAATGGTCAGCCTGGGAGAGTCGCCCGCGCGAGCAGCAGTCGCTCGCAGCGTCCCCTGAATCGTGAGTCGGAGTTCCTCTTTGTCTTTGGTGGCATCGCGTTCCAAGAGCTGATCCACATCAATGATCCAGCGAACTCTGAACTCGGTTCCTGCAATCTTTCGGAGAGTGCCGGTGGCTGTGACCGTCCCCTTGTGATGCTCCTTCGCGAAGTCCCGCTGGGCGTCGCCCTTCAGCTCGATTTCATAGACCTCGCGATGGAAGGTGATCGTGGTTCCCGTGGTCTCTCCTCCGATGGCAACGACTCCATGCCGCAAGCGACCGTGGCACTCCACAGAAACCGACGGCTGCGGGGGCTTCGACGGGTGCGGGTCATTGGCCATGACGCACACGCACACTGTCAGACTCACTCCGGCGAACAGCTTCCACATCATCAGTTCCAATCACAAGAGTGAGTTTCATTCGTCACTGGGTGGCGAAACGCGAAGTCATTGAGCGATCTGCCGCAGTTGGGCCGGATCAACCTTCATGCGATTCTCGACGAATCGTCGCCTAGGAACCTCGGCGATCGGTGGACCGCCGTTCGAGGGAGTCTTCAATAAGAACGAGATGTCGAGAACGCCACCCGGAACTTTGGCGGGTGCCGCATGGCCCCAGAACCCTTTGAGGGCTGCGACCGGACGAGCATTTTCGTAGATCAAATCTCGCACTTTGGCCATCTGCGTGCGGTCCTGGGCAGGGGCGGAAAAAGTCTTCGCCCAGACCAGAGCCGCGGCTCCCGCCACATGGGGGGCGGCCATGGAAGTTCCGCTGTAGGTGTCATATTTCTGGTTGCGAATTGTGCTGAGAATCTGGACTCCGGGGGCTCCGATGTCCACCGACAGTTTTCCATAGTGGCTGAACGAACCCCGCGCATCATTCTCATCAATCGCCCCGACCGAGATGATATTTGCGCTACGCAATGACGCCGGATAGTTGGGCTTTGAGTCATTGTCGTTGCCGGTCCCACCGGTATTCCCCGCTGCGGCGACAAACAGCACACCCCTCTGTTCCGCACGGGCCACGGCTTCCGCCAACTCCGGTGAGGAATCGGGCCCCGCCCAGCTGTTACAGAGAATGTGGGCTCCATTGGCGACCGCCCAATCGATGCATTTCACGCCATCAGAAGTGGCTCCAGATCCGTCAGGTCCGAGGAAGCGCAGGGCCATGATTTGGGTCTTCCAGTTCACCCCCACCACACCGACACCGTTGTTTCCCGTTCCCGCGATTGTCCCCGCGACGTGTGTGCCGTGGTTCTGTTCGTCCAATGGATCGTCATCGTTGTCGTAGAAGTCGTATCCATGCTTTCCCCCTCGGGTCCACATATTGTCTTTCAAGTCGGGATGCCTGTAATCCACCCCGCTATCAATGACGGCCACAATGATTTTCGTCGAGTCATGAATGTTCGGCCAAACCTGCATGGCACCGCAATTCTTCATTCCCCAGAGTTGGTTGAGAAACGGATCATTCGGTGTCGAGTTCGTGATGGAGGGAGGAAATTCCCCAGAGGTTTCGACCTGAGGAATGGACATGATGTAGTCAGGGGCCGCATATGCCACGGCATTGTCGGCCATGAGAGCTTCGACAGTCCCGGAAGTCACCGCTCCCCGGGGTTCGACAATCAGGAACGAGCCATTCTCGTAATCTTGGATCAGATTCAGCCCGGCGGCGTTCAACGTCTCTTGAGTGGGCTTGTTGTCCTGATTTGGATAGCTGATCAGGAGACGTGCGGATCGCTCTTCAACGCTCGGGATCTCAGTCTCGACGCTGGTCGCCATCGTGCGCATGGCCTGCACTTGTCCGGCGGGAACCTCAAACACCGCTTTCCCGTCCCGACAGACCCCCAGATATTCAGATTTGCCTCGACGAACCAGGGCCAGTTCCGAGGAGAGCCGCTTGTCTTTACTGCATTTCACACGCAGGCAGATCGTCTCCGCCAGCAGTGGCTGGCACATGGAGAAACATGCGAGGCAAGCCGAGATCAGGAACAGCTGCGCTCGTGGCTTCATCGGTTCCCCGACACTTTCCATGGAACGATCGCTCCTCCATCGGAATGGAGACTTGAGGATCCGGGACGCATTGGTCAGTGCAGCTCTTCCTGCTCGTCCGGGTCGAGGCATCAACGAGCCGGGTCGCATCGCACTGGACGTAAGACCGCGCGGAAGCTAATGGAATGAGCCGATACGGTAAAGATCAATCTCGGGGGGCAACTACCGGGCCCCACAGTGGGTTGAGAAAAGTCTCCCCAGGACGGCCTGGAAAGGCCGTCTGGCTGCAAGACCCGATCCAGGACGGCCTGGAAAGGCCGTCCTACGGGGGACTTTCATACCCGCCACTTGCGTCACCTCGACAAGCCACAGTATTCGACTCCACGAAGTCCGTTATCAATGCGAACCCGCAGTCACTCCAGTCGCGACGGAACACATCGTCGTAGACCTCGCGTGCCACTCGAACAGGGTCGAAGTCCACGACATGGATGGCGGGCATGGTTCCATTCCTGGAGATACAAAAACAGCCGAGGCTACTCCGGTGATTCCGGGTGTTCTCGCTGAATCGCGTCGTAGACCTCGCGCCGGTGCAGAATCCAGTCACGGGGCACCTCGAAACCGAGGCGGACTTTATCGGCACGAATCTCAATGATCGTGACCTCGATCACATTTTCGGGTGTTGGCCCTGTGACCACAGACTCGCCCACTTTACGGGACAGAACCAGCATGACCGACTCCTTGTAGGCCCAGGGGATTCCAGCTGTGCGAGACCGCGATGTCCGCTCGCACGACCTCGTTTCATGGGAGACACGGAATGCGGCGACGGGTTCGCTGGGTGGACCGGGTTTTACCGAAAAAGACTTCCGAGGTCTCGGAAGACCTCGGAAGTCTGGGGCGGTTTGAGCTTCGGGAATATGCGGCCCCCCGCAGAGCTTGGGACCGAGATCCTAACAGGTGTTGGTTCGTAGGACAGTACGCGATGCAAGCTTCACCACATCTGGCGGGGTGGCCGCTTCCACTTGGTGTCCCTTTATTGTCGGAACTGAACCGATATTAAACCCTTCTGATCCGGATTCGTCTGAGTCTGTTTGGCGGCCACCACAGATTTCCCGGCAAAGAGGCCGAAGCGAGCGTGAGCGGGGTCGTTGGTGGTGAATCCGGCGACTTCAGGAAATGTACCTGGAGCGACACGGGAGTCGTAGGGGATATGAACTATGACCGTTTCGCCGGGTGACACGATGACCGTTCTCATCACTCGATCACCGCATCCGCACGCCAGATTCAATTCGTTGAGAACGAGTCGCCGAGTCCCCGCATTCCGCACAGGCAATGCCAGTGCCGAGTAAGACATGTCTTCGAGCGTCCATTGTCGGACCGGCAAGTCCAGCAGGGGTTGATCGGATGCGGGGCGGCACGCTTGGCGAAACCACATCGCACCGCAGAAGAGTATCCCACTGGCGGCCAAGGCCCATCGGATGCCGAACTCCATGAGGGCCTCAGTCCTTCAGAACACTGCGAGTGCGATACGAGGCGTAATCGCGTTCCAGTGCCTCATCCGCATGAATGGCGGTGAGGTTCCCGTTGAATTCAATCGATTGTGCGAACACGGCCCCGTAGAAATCGGCGGACCCGTTCAGGACGACCGCAGCCTGCGGAGCATAGATGTCGGCTTGGAATTGAGAGTTGCCACTGAATGCCACCGATGACCCAAAGACTTCGATCCGCAGGTTGCCGGGCACGCAGGTCGCGTTCACGATGCCGGTTCCCGCAACATGAGAGGTGCCCCCCACGACAAATCGAGTCGGACCCGTAATGATGATGGCTGCGGACCCGGTGACATCAAAGCCGTCGGGAAAGTAGTATGTCCCCGGGGGCAGTGTCAGTTCATCGCTATTGGTAATGGACAACCGACTCCCCACCCAGGCCGATGTGGGAATCGCGGCATTGTCATTGACCGTCGCAATATCCGCCAAATCAATGGCCGACCATCGAATCGGGCCCAGCCTGGGTCGTGTGCTGCCGGTGACGTTCGCAGGCAGATTCACAGTAAAGCCCCGCCCGGGCAGTGCGTCTCCCAGCACATGGCCATTGTTGCGGATTTTAATGGGCCCATCGCTGCAGACATTTCCATTCTGCCGTTGGGGCTGCGCGGCGTAACTGCCGAGCGCCGAGTCATAGCTGTCGATGTCGCCATTATCGACGACCACAGAATCAATTCCGACGATGAGACCACATTTGTCCTCTTCGAGTGTCGCCACAGCCGACCTGTTGAGGTCTGCGGTCGATGTGCCAAGGATCGGCGCGATAAACAGGGGCAGCGAATTGCCTCGCTCCCGGGTTCGGCGACAGGTCACACGGATCGCGGTCGGCGACTCACTGGAGGTGGGCGACAGGGCGGTGAAAGCTGCAGTGTCCGGATCCCAGACCCCCAATTCCACATCCTCCGTCGTCACTTCCACTGAAACGCCA
Organism: Planctomycetota bacterium; assembly: GCA_043743415.1. Classification (GTDB taxonomy): domain Bacteria; phylum Planctomycetota; class Planctomycetia; order Planctomycetales; family Planctomycetaceae; genus TH-plancto1. The sequence goes on along the minus strand of JAYTWO010000495.1, from coordinate 12,169 downwards.
GCGGCGACATTCTTGCTCGCCCACAGCTGCGCAGCGGCAATGGCCGCATTTCGGCCATTGTGGATCTCTTTCGCCCCGGAGAGGGCTCCGGCGTCGGCCGCATTCTGCAGCTCACTCTCCGTGACCACTATGTATCCCAAGTCCACGGAGAACGCCACAAACGCCATGACGGCGATCAGGCAGATGGCCACCACTACGAGCATGATACCGCGTCGGTCTGCGTTGTAGGATGGGAGAGTGCTGCGATCCTGGAAGTGTGAAATCATTCCCGCTCCAGTACGCATGAAGAACTCAAGACGGTGCCATCAAACAGGTATGAAAAGAATCCCACTCCGGCCTTCGAGAAGGGGACTTGAACGGTCACTCCGATCTCGTCGTCTTCGATGGCCGTCCCAATCTCGGCATTCACGGAGCCATTCAGACTGATCTCCACGCCGATGTCCGCCTCTGGGACCCTCAACAGCTTCGCACAGTGAGTCTTGACCTCCTGGGAAATCTCGCTGGACGTGGCCCCCGGAGAAATGGCGGAACGGACCCCACGGCGGGCCGCGTTGGACAGTGAGTGTTCAATCTGGAACGCCTGTCCAATCTCGATGATGCCTCCCAGCATGAGACAAATCATCGGGCACACAACCGCGAATTCCACCGCCGCCGCGCCGCGGCGCGGCTGGTGGGGGTTTCGCGTGATGTGACTCCGAACACTGCGCATGACATCTGCCTTGTGGAATGGCCAGCATCTAGGATGCCCAGCATTCAACTCTAGGTCATGCATCCGAGTGACAGATGAGGAAAATGAGTGACAAGCGCCGGAAAGTCGCGGAGGTGCCACTAGAACCGTTTCATCGTGACTCCGAGAATCGCGGAGGGACATGTTGAAAGGAATGATCCTCTTGTTCCTGCGTCACCCAGACGTTCAAAGCAACGTCTGGGCCACCCCGCGGTACGACCGGCTGGAACAGGTCTGCGGGTACGCCATTTCCTTATACGGCGACAATCGCAACAGCACCGATGCCCTCCGCATCACGCTCGCCTTGGCGCTCAAGAAGCAGAACAAATGGGATGCCGCCATCCAGGTCCTCCACGACATCCAAGACCCCAGCCTCACCCCGCTCCGTGACGATCAGCTGCCGAAGTACACCCAAGAACGCGACACGTATTTGGCATCGTTGAAGACCACTCGTCCCCAGTAGTCAGGGCCACACTCGCACATGCACCACCTCATCAGTCATAATCACACTCTGGCGAGCCGGGCGGCGTCAGCCCCCGGAGTCTGCGACCGTCGATCAAGTCCGGGCGGTTGGCGTCCTGGCACGACCCTCACGCGGGTACTCGCGATGCTCGTGGTCATCCTACTCTCGTCACTCGCCTCCGCCGGGGAGATGCTCGTGAACCTGGGACCGGACGCCACGCGAGCGGACGATGTGGAACCCTATGCGGCGGGGATCGCAGCTGACACCCAGGCGACCCGGCTGGGCATCAACAGCGCGGGCACCACAGGGCAAACGAACTTCGATGACCAGCAAGTGACGATCACTTTCACCCCCGGATGGGCCGGAATCAAAATGGCCGCCTTCAGCGACGATGGCGTAACGGTGACGATCCGCGATGTGACCCCGAGTTCATCGGGGTCGTCGGGCGGGTTGGCGGCGTTGTCCTCCACGGGGACATCTTCCACAACGGGCAGCGCCACGACCGTGCTGAGCTACAAAGGGACCGGCCAAGCTCTGCCGATCCTGTCCCAGTCGCTGAAAGACATCGACTACACATTCGAAGCACACCACACCTACGAAATCACCGTCGACTACCTCAACACCTACTACACCGGCGACGGCGATGTCGACGGTGCGCAGCTGATCGCTTATGGTCCGGAGGGGGCGGTGGTGGAAGAAGATGTCGTATTGGAGAAGATCGTCATCGCCGCGACGCCCGAGCGTGATGGCCCGGCGATCATGACTGCGGGGCAATCGATCACATTGCGTGCCAAGCTCAATCCGGCAAACGGTATGGCGCCCCCCGGCAAACCCGTATGGAGCGTTAAGACCAAGCCCAACGGGGTAAACAACAACGACATCATCCCGGTTCCCGCCGACGGCAATCTGGAAGTGTCGGTCACGGTTCCCAAGGTGGGACAGTACATCATCGAAGCCGAACTCGGCGGGAGGCGGAAATCGTTTGAGATCTATGCATACACGATCACACTCAATGGTGTGACGTTTGCGGGGACTGGCTACACCCCCGTCTACAAGGACAACAATGGGAGAGGCCGTCCCGGGCCTGAATATGAGAAGCCCCACTTTGAAGTGCTAAAGCCACAGCCTCGCATGAACCCGGTGAGTTATCGCCGCGACAGCAAACTGACGCTGGAAGTCCTCGCTGACGTGACAGGCAATCCCCAAGGTCTGGCACAGGGAGAAATGCGAACCGTCGCCAACAATGCATTTAACACTCCGGCGGGCCCGACGACGTTCAGTGCTCCCCGCTCTCTGAAGGCGACCCTGACCACGAACGAGTCGTTACCCAACACCATCAACATGCTCACCCTGAAGTTTGATTATCAATGTCGTATGCGGGACGACCCACCTGGTTTCTGGGACGATATTGGGTCGAGCATGAATCTGATCTACGTCACGCTGGAGGCACCCCAGACCACGCAGCTCTACCAGACATTTGTAGATGTGGGCTGTACGAATGGGCTTGGCGCTATCGACAATCGAACGGCGTTCGAGAAGATCTGGTCGGGCTTTAAGGCCAGAGTCGTCCATCGTTACGATGGGGCGCTGCTCACGTACTACAACCCCGCGCTGAAAGAGTACGGGATCTGTAGTGATGCAATACAAATAATTTCGCAGAACGCTCTCCCGTCACCGGACCCGAAAAAACCGCGTTATTCGATTGGCAATTGCATCGCGTGGGCTGAATTCCTGCACGCGTGCCTGCTGGCGCAAGGGATCGCTGAGGGCCAGGTGGTCACGATTTCGGCCATCAGTGACAATGACGCACCTAGAGATGGATTCCTCGTCAAGAACTGGACAACTAATGGCGACGGTCCCTATCAGTTTGCCCAAGTGGGTAACACTGCGGTCCTCGTGTACGCCACCAATCCGACCGTGGTGGATGAACGTGGGATTGAGGGGCAATCGAATCCAGATCCTCCCGCCAATTTCAAAAATCATTACATCTACGAATACCCCTATGTGGACGATAACGCGATGATTTTCAAATACTGGGATCCGTCCTATGGGTCTGGTCCGTTCATTGATGACCGTGACTACGAGGATGGGCCGAACTCGCCGATTGAAGGACTCCGAATGAGTACGCTCAACCTCTACGAGGCCTTCTTGAACGACAAAAACGTCAAGGAATTGCAGTTTACGCCATGAGGATCGCTTCACCACAACTTCCCTACCCACAGCTGAGGAGAGCCAAATGAGGATGACATTCGTCCGGGCCGCGTTTCGGTTTCGCTGGTTCACCATGTTCTGCGTGCTGCTGGCTGCGTGGGTGGTATGGCACCTGCCGGTGACCGGTCTGTTCCGCGCGGACGAGCCAGCGAAAGCCGACGTGAAAGCCGTGGAACCGCTCGGTTATCGACGCGAAGGTGACTTGGAGCTGATTGCGAGGTCGCCGTACAAGACTGAGAAAGGTGAGCGTCGCGAACTGCGTGTGGTCCGCGAGGAACTCATCCATACCCGCAGCTTGACGAGGCAAGAATATATCGATGGTAGCGAGTATAGAAAGACCGTCGAAGGCAAAGCTGTGTACCGACCGTCGGACACCTTTCAAAAACGATCAGAGTGGATGGTCTTCTGGATTTTGGATTGCGAACCTGGGTCCCCGAGCGAAGCCGGACGACCGGTCGGCGTGGTCTACTCGCATCCTGGGAATTGTGGCCCGATCTATAATAACTTCGCCGCTGATCTGCTCTGGCACACCGCGCGCGAACAGCATTTACTGGTGTTGTCGATGTCTTGTACTTCGGAGCTGACAGTCGCCATCTTTCCGGTGGATTTGGAGAAGACGCTGGACATCAAACCCTTCGGCATTGCGGGAAAGTTCCCGTCGGAGTTTCCGCGCGTCGAAAGTCAGTGGCCCCAGCCGGTCGCGCCCATCGCCGAAATGCGGACCAGCCTCCCGCGCGGCATCTGCGACATCATGGCGATTCGAGCTGTTCCGGAATACCGTCTTGGGAAGCTCGGCTTGAAAGGAAGAAAGGAACGCAACCTGCTGATCACAGCCTGGAACCTCCATTCGGCGACCTGCAACTCGATCACGTACCGGTACAAGCTGATCGAGCGGGAATGGCGCGTCGTGAACCTGACCGCGAGTGAGAGCGATGACGAACCCGCGCGGGACTCCACGCGAGAAAGTTTTCGAAAGGACTTAGAAATCCCCCCCGAAGAGATGGACCCGGAGGAATCACGTAGCACCGCCCCCCTGGAACCGCTCCCCGATCCCGCATTATTCGAGCGGGACGCCTTCGGAGCATACAAACCCCGACAGCCCAAGCCCGTCCCGCCCAAGCCCACGAAAGCGGACCCGTAATTCGCTGTCGCGGGGTGGCCACTGGTGGTCTCTGGGAGCTGCCAGCGATTCCGGTCGGAGCGACTCGACGCATGGGCGGGTGGCCCCGGTTGATTCGCTTTGGAATCTACCGTCGGCGTGCCACCCGACCCGCGGTCTTTCGTCTGGTGGCACCTGCACGAGACCATCACCCGCAACCACCGCTGCCAGTCGATGCAGGAACTGGTCGACCAGACCTTCGAGTGGCTCGCCGACCACGGCCGCTTCGCCATCGAAACATCCCGCTATTGCCGCCCCAAGAAAGCGTAATGAAAACCTCACGCTTTCCGCATGGGGAGGATTTATTTAGGTCATGCATCCGAGTGACGGATGAGGGAAATGAGTGACAAGCGCCGGAAAGTCGCGGAGGTGCCGCTAGAACCGTTTCTTCGTGACTCCGAGAATCGCGGAGGGACATGTTGAAAGGAATGATCCTCTTGTTCCTGCGTCACCCAGACGTTCAAATCAACGTCTGGGCCACCCACCTAGCCAACGAATGCAACCACCTCTGGACAGGTCGAACTTCGCCGACCTGCCCAGAGTGATGCACCTAGCAGGCTCGCTACTCAGTGACGAATTCCAACTCGTATTTTATCTTGACTTCCATTTCCTTCTTGTCAGCTGTCTCGATCTGAACCTCGTAGAACGCCAGCTCTTCCTTGCCGTCTTCGATTTCAGAGACGGTCTCCGCAGACTTCAATGTCGAGTGTGGATACTTGGCGGCGATCGCTTCGACAACCGGCTTCGGCAAGTCCTTGAGCGCCAACTCTCGTTCCACGCTCTCAATCTCACCGTCTTCCTCCACGGTGACATCGATCTTCTGCCCGTGATCTTTCAGTCCGACTTCGTAGTATGTCTCGTCGTGTTCCTTTTCAGAGCTCGCTTCCAGTAACTCCGCCTCGGGAAACATCTTCTTGACCGCTTCGAGAACGGCCTTGGGCAGCTTGTCGAGGGCGACTGCGGTCTCTTCGTCTTCCTTCTCCTCTGCTCGCATTCCTGGCCCACACAGTGCGGCCAACATCACAGCTGGAACTGCCATCCGTCGCATGAAGAATCGCATCATCGCTACCCCTGGATTGGTGATCCGATGCCAGCCCCTCCCCAGAGGGGAATGTCGGCGAAAGCATCTTTCTCAATTGTAGCAGCGAATATAAATTTCATGTGATCGGCTTGTAAATTCTCGTTCATGATCCTTGGTCAGATGTCGTTGATGGATGAGAATGCCTATTGCCTTGCCTGTTTTCGCGTGTCGCCAGCAGGGTGGCGGGGTCAGGAGGCTTTGCGGATGGCCCCGATTACGCTCGATGTGGCGTATCAAATCGCCCCATGAGAGTGCGATGACCGTGACGGGTCTCAATTCCCAGTGTCACGTCTTTCCTGCGCCGGGGCCATGCGCAAAGCCTTCTGACCTCGAGTGCCAGACGCACTTTGCAAATACGATGGTTGCTCCCATCGGACATCGACTCGCCCCCTCTTTGTCCCGACAGGGACACCCGAAAATAGCCCACCGATTCATCGGTGGGACCGATCGCTCGCGAACTTCTCAGTCCCGCGAGGGACGACAGAGGCTGCGAGGGCGGGCGGGGCGGGAGATTCTGTCGTCCCTGACGGGACTGGTCCAATGAGTTTGCGGCGACCACCCACCGTTAAAACGGTGGGCTATTTTCAACCGTCCCTGCCGGGACGAAGAGCGGACTCTGGCCACGGACGGCCCGTGACCAATCACAAAGTGCGTCTCGCACTCCCTGACTCCGCGCCCCACGATGTCTTATTGTTCACGCTCGCGTCAACACGGTACAACTCGCAGGTCGGGTGGCACGCCCTGAAGGCTTTGCGGAAGGGCGTGGGAGCATTGATGAGTTGTGCCCGTCGAGTATTGCCCGCTCGCGCCACGCCCTTCGAGGACTCAGGGCGTGCCACCCGACCGAAGGATTCTCGCCTGGGCAGCCATGGTTCATGACAGGCTGGAAGCCTATCCCACGAGATCAGGGGAACAAGTCGTACACAATCGTAATAAATCCGATGGCGGCAATCACGCATCCGGACCAGTGCAAGGGAATAAAAAACAACGTGTCATCCGCATGTTGAACGATGACACGTTCGTCCGTTTTCGGATCAATCAACTCTCGCTCGGTGAGGGGTTTGAGTGCAAACCCGATGGTTGCGGAGAGCAGACCGCCCCCCATCATGGCCAGACCGACGATCCAGAGATGGTCCGAGTAGTAGTTCTGGCCCCACTCCCGATCCACGAAGTAGTTGGTCACCAAGCAGACGCCAAACGTCGCCACAACCCCAATCCAACCTCGCCCCGACCAAATGATCATCGTGACCCTTTCGAAGAATGAATTGATTGGCCGTGGCACCGGAGATGGCTGGCTCTAGCTGGGCAGCGATACCCAGACATGACAGGCTGGAAGCCTATCCCACGGCTACGCCGCGCGGGACAGCTCGGCGTGACTCTGCGGGTGCAGGCAGTCGCGGTGGCCGTCGACTTGTTGACGGCTCAGGCGGTCGAGGCCCTCGGCAAGCATGGGCATGGCGACGCACAGAGCCTTGCGAATTTTCTTGGTCTGGAGCGAACTCTCACCGGCACCGAATCCGGCAGGCCGCTCAGTGAGTGACGACTCCTGACGCAGGGCCAGCCACGGCAGGTCGAACTGATCGGCCAGACGCTGCGCGAAAGTCATCGGGCTGACCCGCTCGGCCCCGGCGACGTGATAGATGCCGGTCAGTTCTTCCGAGATGGCTCGCTCGATGATGTCGGCCAGGTCCGAGGCCAGGATCGGCGTCGCGTGGCGTACCTGGTCCTCATCCACGACGCGATGTCCCTCGATCTGTTGGAACAACGTCTCGATCAACCCCTCACCCGTCGGCGACCAGCCGAAGGCGTGGGTCCGAATGATGAGGGCCTCGGGATTCGCGGCCTGCACCTGGCACTCACTCTTGAGGATCGTCCTCGCGGCGGCGCTTTCGCACAGCGTCTGGCTTTCCTCGTCGTGGAACATCCACGGGGCGGTGAACACCGCATCGGAGGAGATCATCACGAACCCGGCTCTGGCCTGATGGGCTGCGGAGGCCCAACTGGCGGCGAGGTCACTGCCTGCTTGGACGATGCGGGCACCACTGCTGGCGTCCCAACTGGAGCAAGACTCGGGACCGCAATACAGGACGCAGTCGGGCTGGAACTCGCGAATCTGTTCGGCGATTCCGGCCCCGTGTTCGGCAGGCTCGCCGTGGCAACCTTCGATGTCGACCGCCTGGTCGAGCCATACTCCGGCGACAGAATGGCGTTCGGCAGCGTGGACCGCAGTATTAGCCCCGACCACTGAGTCAATTCCCACGATGAACAGTCGTTCCACGAGACGCCTCCCTGCGTAATGAGTCTGGTCTGCTTTCGCTGGCTCGAAGCTGCAACCGAAAGGGGGCAACCTCACGGGACGGAGACTCGACGGCCATCCAGAGCAGTCAAGACCATCCCGAAACCGGCCAAGCGGGGCGACTATATCCATGAGGAAAACGAGGGACCAAGGGCAATCCGCAATTATTGCCGGTCCGTGGGAGAGGGATTGCAAATCCTACAACATGGGGGATCGTTGAGCGATGAGCGATGAGCGAAAGAAGTTCTGAACCTCCACCCTCCCCCAATACCAACGCCCGGAGAGAACCTCCCCGGGCGTTGGATTTCATCGGTCTGGCTCAGTGAGGCGGATCACCCCTCACGGCGTCAGGTTCTACTTCGCAGCTTGGCAGCAAGCGGCTCCGACTTCACAGCAGGGGCTGCCGGGGAAGCAGCAGTCGGCTCCCTCGAGGCAGCACGCCTTCTGCGAAGTGCAGCACGTCTTGTGGGTCGAGCAGCAGCTTGGGGCAGCGCTCTGGGCACCCACATGGCAGCACGCCTCGCCGCCACCCTGGCAGCACGCGGCTCCCGGATGGCAGCAGCTGGAGCTTGTGGACGCCTGCGACCTCACGCCGAAGCCGACCAGTCCCAAGACAGCGGCACCGATCAACGTCATAACAGATCTACGGTTCATGATGAACTCCCGAATCTGAGTCGGAATGCGACTCAGTGAATGGTGAATGCAGGGGAACAATTCGCCCCGCACGGATCTTCGAACGAACGATCAACCCACACCATTTCGCTTCGGCGGGGGAGTCAGGGGATCGCCAGAAATCCCCGACAGGGACCGGCCTCCCACATCCACCCCATCACAGCACACCGACTCCGACCGGATCATTGTTTCCGGGAGCAGACAATACACCACACTGGTCACGCAACAGCCACAACAGCGGCGGTGTTCGCCGCAATCCGACTTGGAGGATGGCCCCGGATTCACCCTCTGATCGCCATACCCCGACACGTGGGTTCGGCAGCACGACGGCACCCGCTCCACCGACGCCAGACGGCAACTGTCGGTCTGTGACGCCTGCATATCCTCCCCGCGACAGGTTCCCATACGGGGTAAACCGGCCTGACCAACGAACAGCAGGATGAGCAGCCAACGGAACATGCTTTCATCGTACGCCGGAGAGGTGCGCTGGGCAAGTGGTGCCACTGTCGGCGATTTCGGAGAAATCGCCGACGGGGACATCATCCCATAATTCCGATATCGTGCGTTCGGCTCAGTGGTGAGTCAGAACACGCCCACCGGTTGCAACCGGTGGGCTTTGACTCTCAACTCTCAACCCTCAGCGATCTCCCCATGCCCGACGAACCTAAAATCACCCCGATGATGCAGCGGTATCGGGAGGTCAAGGCCGAGACACCGGGAGCGATTTTACTGTTTCGGATGGGGGACTTTTACGAGCTGTTCTATGAGGATGCCGAGACCGCAGCCAAGGTCATCGGCCTCACGCTGACCAGTCGCGACAAAGGGTCGGCCAATCCCGTGCCGATGGCGGGGTTTCCGTATCATGCGCTCGAAGGGTATCTGCACAAGCTGATTCGCGCGGGGCATCGCGTGGCGGTGTGCGAGCAGATGGAAGACCCCAAGCTGGCCAAGGGGATGGTCCGCCGCGAGGTGACGCGGATCGTCACGCCGGGAACGCTCACCGATGATGCACTGCTCGACCCCAAGGAGAGTAATTTTCTGGCTGCGGTGTTCCCGTCGCGCGACCGCGTCGGGGTGGCGTGGCTGGAACTCTCGACCGGGCGGTTTCAGTGTGCGGAGTTGTCGATCGGCGACGGGCACAGAGGGGCAGGGCGGTCGGCGGGGGATCGCGTCAGCTTGAGTTTCTCGGTCGCCAGTCTGCAACCTTCGGCACTGCTCGATGAGCTGGCCCGCATCCAGCCCGCCGAGTGCCTGATCCCGGAAACGCATCGCACCGACCCGGCGCTATTGCGGCTCAACGAACTGCCGGACATGGTGCTGACCACGCGGGCCCCGTGGAGCTTCGTGCCGGACCATTGCCGCGATGTGCTGCTGCGGCACTTCCAGACCAGCACGCTCGCTGGCTTCGACATCGACGCCGACTCGCTCGGCATCACCGCTGCTGGGGCGTTGATCGAGTACGTGCAGGAGACGCAGAAGTCGTCCCTCGGGCATATCGTCCGACTCGAACAGTACCGCCGAGGGTCGAGTCTGCTGATCGATGAGGCGACCCGTCGCAGCCTCGAACTGACCCGTACGATGCGCGAGGGTCGGCGCGAGGGGAGCCTGCTGTCGGTCCTAGACGAAACCGCCACGCCGATGGGAGCCCGCATGCTGGCCGAGTGGCTCTCGAACCCGCTCACCGATCCGATTGCAATCGGTCGGCGGCTCGATGCGGTCGAGGAGTTAATGCGAGATGCTAAGCTCGGGCGCGAGTTGCAGGAACTACTGAAGCAGGCGTATGACATGCAGCGGCTGTGTGCCCGCGTGGCGACGATGCGGGCGTCGGCACGGGACTTGGTCTCGCTGGGGCGGACGCTGGCGTTGCTGCCGCGAGTAAAGGCCAGGCTCGCCGGGCGGTTGACGGATTTGCTGCAAACGCTGGAGTCGCGGCTCGAACTGTGCGGCGAGATTCGGGCGCAGATCGAGACGACGCTGGTCGACGAGCCGCCGCTGTCCACGAGCGATGGTGGAATGGTCCGCGATGGGTTCCATCCGGGGCTGGATGAGCTGCGCGACCTCGCGCGGGGCGGGAAGCGGTGGATTGCCGAGTACCAGGCGCAGGAGATCACGCGCACCGGCATTTCGAACCTGAAGGTCGGTTTTAATAAGGTGTTCGGGTATTACCTGGAAGTGACCGCCTCGCAGTTTAATAAAGTCCCGGAGGACTATATCCGCAAGCAGACACTCAAGAACCAAGAGCGGTACATCACGCCGCCGCTGAAGGAGTACGAAGATAAAGTCCTCCGCGCCGAGGAACGCGCCATCGCTTTGGAGAACGAGCTGTTCCAGCAACTCCGCGACGCCGTCAACGCCGAGTGTCGACGCCTGCAACAGACGGCGGAGGTGCTGGCTCAACTCGACGTGCTGGTGGGCCTCGCCAAGCTCGCGGTCAGCATGCGTTACTGCCGTCCCGAGATCACCACCGACCCGGTCCTCGATATCCGCGACGGCCGCCACCCGGTCCTGGACAAGCTGCGCCCGACGGGGGAGTTCGTGCCGAATGATGTCATCCTTGGAGGGATAAGTGACAAGGAACAAGTGATAAGTGACAAGGAACAAGTGACAAGGGACAAGGAACAAGTGACAAGGGACAAGGGGGAGCCGATCGATCCCTCTGCCTTGTCACTTGACCACTTGTCACTTGCCACTTCCCCTCACTCACCACTTACCTCTCTCCCCTCCCCCTTCATCCAGCTCATCACCGGTCCCAACATGGCCGGGAAAAGTACCTACATCCGGCAGGCGGCCTTGCTCACGATCATGGCCCAGATCGGGTCGTTCATCCCGGCCCGGTCGGCCCGCATCGGGATTGCCGACCGCATCTTCGCCCGCGTCGGAGCCAGCGATGAACTCGGCAAGGGGCAGTCGACCTTCATGGTCGAGATGACCGAAACCGCCCGCATCCTCAACGCCGCCACCGAGCACAGCCTCGTCATCCTCGACGAGATCGGACGCGGCACCAGCACCTATGACGGCATCTCGCTCGCCTGGGCCATCACCGAGTTCATCCACGACGCCCTCCAGTGCCGCACGCTCTTCGCGACCCACTACCACGAGCTGACCGCGCTGGCCGAATCGCTGGTCGGCACGTGTAACTGGAACGTCGCGGTGCATGAACGCAACGGGGAACTGATCTTCCTGCACAAGATCGTGCCGGGGGCTGCGGATAAGAGCTACGGCATCCACGTCGCGAGGCTGGCTGGTGTCCCGCGCGAGGTGATCGAACGGTCCGAAGTGATCCTGCAAACCCTCGAAGCCGACCACCAGGACTCAACCGGCAAGACCACCATCCCCCAGCGCAAACGCCGCTCGAAACACAAACAGCTCACCCTCTTCGGCCCCGAGTACCACCCCCTACTCGACGAACTCCGCTCCCTAGACACCGACCACATGACCCCCGCCGCCGCGCTCGAGGCGCTGCAGAAACTGCGGAGCCGCCTGGGTGCCAGGTAACCCCCTCCCCGGCGAGTTCGCGACAAGAGAACACGAGCCGGAAGCGGGGGGGGCCCGCCGGAAAA
>JAYTWO010000494.1:0-2994 GCA_043743415.1 Planctomycetota bacterium | reverse complement strand
CGATCCAAGGCCGCCTCCTGAGCCCAGAGCTGGGAACCCAGGCCGACACCGACAGCAGAGCCGAACAGCAGGCTCATGAACGAACGACGATCGAGGGGCGACATCGGCCGGGCCTCCACGGGAACCAAGTGCCCCGCTCTCGATGTGTGATCGCGGGGGGATGAGAACTGGCACAGCTGCCAGCAAGATTGAATTTACGCCGGGACGGGACGGGGGTCAAACCGGACCAATGGGGCGCAATCTCTCCGTATCGTTCAGTCGTACGTTTGCGGGCGACGACTCCAGTGCGTCCTTCCGGCGGCGAGGAGATTCCACAGTTTACGGTGGAGGCTCCCGAACAGGGGGAATCCGCACTCCCCGGCATTCACTCGAAAGCCATGACGGATCGATACAATCGGCAAGCCCGGCCGGGAACGAGGAGGGGCCGAAACCGCTGTGGAGACCCGTGAGTTGTGGAATGTTGTTCCGAGTCCGATAGACATCACCAGTCTGTGCCAGCAGGCGTGCCTGATGGAGGCGACCGCCCGCAAGCCGGGAAATGTCCACCCCGGGGCCAGGTTTGCAGACCTGTGTTACGAAGACTTCGTCGAGTCGGCCCACTGGGCATCGCCGCAGTTGGCTCGGGCCGGGATCGATGGGGTGGGGAGTGCCGTGCGCGAGGTGATCCGCGCCACGCGCGAGCGCGTTGGCACCAACACCAACCTGGGAATCGCTTTGCTGATCGCACCATTGGCAGCCGTCCCTCTCGACTCGACTCTTGCAGCTGGAATCGAGGAGGTCTTGCGGGGGTTGACATCCGAGGACTCGTCACGGGTCTATGACGCCATTCGACTCGCTCAACCCGGCGGCATGGGAAGCGTCACGGACGGCGACGTGACCGAGTCACCACCGCCCGACCTGCTGTGGGCCATGAAGCAAGCCGCAGACCGCGACTGGATCGCCCGGCAATACACGACCAGGTTCCATGACGTGCTGCACACAGCTGTGCCACTGTTGGTGGAGTGGCGTCCCACTGCCGACTGGGAATCGCGGGTCATTCATTTACATCTGGAGCTGATGTCTCGCTGGCCGGATACGCTGATCGCTCGCAAATGCGGCTTGGCCATCGCGGAGGAATCCGCTCGACGGGCGCGATCGGTATTGCACTCGGGTTGGCCCGACACGGTCGCGGGGCCGCAGGCCATCCAGGCATTTGATGCCTGGATGCGATTCGATGGGCATCGGCGAAACCCGGGCACCACAGCTGATGCGGTCGCGGCCACCCTGTTCGCAGCACTGAGAGACCGGCGGGTGACGTTTGCCGATTGGGCCTGGACGGAATGAAGCTTCAATTGCCGGAGTCACAGAGCACGGGACATCTGCGACTTCGCCGTGCTGTCATCTCTGGCAAGTGAAGTGTCGATTTGCCTCACGCGATGATTTCGTGAATCGGCTCGACCTCGTCCGGCTGCGCTGCCCCGGTAGAGTTCAAAGCGACTCCACCGGGGCCACCCCGCGGTCTGCGGCTCAGCAGGAGCTTCTGTGGGTGGCACGTCCCTGACGCTTTGGGAAGGGCGTGGATGACGCTCACGCGCTCACTCGCCACGCCCTTCGAAGACTCAGGGTCGTGCCACCCTCCGAGTTTGTTCAGCGTCCAAGGACTCGGAGGGCTGACGCCCACCGCTCGCCGGGAGTGTGGCTGATCGCTCCGCGATCAGGACGTGGACAGGGGACAGAGCGTGATCATCGACGACGTTCTGATCGGCGGAGCGATCAGCGACTTTAGGCGATGATTTCGTGAATCGGCTCGACCTCTTCCACGCCGACCAGTTTCTGGTTCAACCCGCCGAAGAAGTAGCTTAATCCATTCGGATCGAGGCCCATTTGGTGCAGGATGGTGGCGTGGAGGTTTTTGACTTCCAGGCGATTCTCGACGGCCTTGCTGCCGAGTTCATCCGTGGTGCCGAAGCTCATGCCGCCCTGGATGCCGCCGCCGGCCATCCAGGAGGTGAAGCCGAAGCAGTTGTGGTCGCGGCCGGTCCCCTTGGCGTACTCGGCGGTCGGTTGGCGACCGAACTCCCCGCTCCAGACGATGATCGTTTTGCTGAGCAGGCCGCGTTGCTTGAGGTCAGCTAACAGACCCGCGAGCGGCAGGTCGGTCTCCCCCGCGTGCAGGTTGTGGTTGAACTCCATGTCACTGTGGGCGTCCCAGTTATCGTCGTTGTGGGCCCCGCCGGAATAGATCTGCACGAACCGCACCCCGCGCTCCACCAGCCTTCGCGCCAGCAGGCACTGCCGCCCGAACGCAGCTGTCTTGGGGTTATCGAGGCCGTAGAGTTTTTGCGTGGCTTCGGTTTCTTGAGAGATATCGACAGCCTCGGGGGCGTGGGCCTGCATCTTGTAGGCGAGTTCGTAACTGGCGATGCGGGCGGAGAGGTTCGAGTTGTCCAGGCGGGTGGCCTCGTGCTCTTCGTTCGACTCGCGAAGAGTGTCGAGCAGCCGCCGCTGGGCTGCGGTGGTAAGGCCCGTTTGCGGGGCGAGGTCGAGGATCGGGTTGCCTTGCGAGCGCATGAGGGTCGCCTGGTAAGTGGCGGGCATGTAGCCGCTCGACCAGTTCTTGGGTCCACTGATCGGTCCGCCGCGGGGGTCGAGCATCACACAGAACCCCGGCAGGTTCTCGTTGACGGTGCCAAGCCCGTAGTTGAGCCACGAGCCGAGGCAGGGGCTGCCGCTGAGGATCTTGCCCGAGTTCATCATCAGCAATGCCGAGCCGTGGATGGGGCTGTCGGCGGTCATGGAGTGCAGGAAGGCAATGTCGTCGACCTTCTGACCGAGATGCGGGAACAGGTCGCTGACATACTTGCCGCACTGACCGTACTGCTTGAACTTCCAGCGCGGTTCGACGATGCGGCCGCCGTTCTTGTGGCCTCCGCGACCGAAGGTCTTGATCTCGACGGTCTGGTTGTCGCGGCCATACATCTCCGGCTTGTAGTCGAACGTGTCGACCTGGCTCGG
>JAYTWO010000493.1:0-10354 GCA_043743415.1 Planctomycetota bacterium | reverse complement strand
ATCAAGGCGGCTGGGGACATGCCGCCGGGGACGTATGACGTGCGGACGCTGGGGCGATTTGGGGTGAGTAGTTCGCGGTTGTTCGCGGTCAGTCGCGGCCTGAAAGACATCGCCGACAACGGCAAGAACCGCTCCGTGGCCGAAGCCCAGATCATCGAGATCAACACCGCCATCAACGGCATGATGGATGGCAATGCCGAGGACATGTACAAGCTCATCGGCGTGAAGGGCCAACGCATCTGGGTCGATTGCCAGGCTCAACGACTCGACACCGAACTCGATGGCCAGTTGAGCGTCCTCGACTCGCAAGGGCGGACCCTGGCGAGCAACGGCGACTCGTACGGGGTCGACCCGTTTGTGGACGTGACGTTTCCCGAGGATGGCGAGTACCTGATCGTGCTCAACGATCTCTCCTATCGCGGCGGCGATCCGTACCGACTCGTGGTGTCGAATCTCCCGCATGTCGAGTTGATCTATCCGGCTGCGGTGCAGGCTGGGACGACCGCGACGTTGACTGCCTACGGGACTAACCTCGGTTCGGGATCGAAGCCATCCACGCGGACCGTGCAGGATCAACTGCTGGATGAGTTCTCGTTCACCGCTCCGATCGGGACCGAAGAACGATCGGTCGGAGGCTATCGCTTCCTGAGCCATCCGACCCATCACTCGGTTCTGCCGACCGCAGCCACGGCCACTCTGCTGGGCAAGCAGATCACTGCCGAGCCGCTCGACAACACGTTCAACGCTCAACCGCTACTGATCACCGATCAGCCGGTCAGCCTCGAAGCGGAACCAAACGATCAGCGGGACAAGGCCCAGCCGATCACCCTGCCAGCAATCGTGGCTGGGAGGTTCGATGTCCCACGCGATGCCGACTGGTTCGAGTTCACCGCCGATGCGGATGAGAATTACTACTTCGATGTCTACTGCGAGCGTATCGCCGGGCGGGCCGATCCCTATCTGGTGGTCTTCGACGAGAAGGACAACCGCGTCGCCGAACTCGACGACTACGGCCACCGGATCAGTGCCTTTGATGGCCACCTGCGTGACCCGTCGGCGCAGGGGGTCACGCTCGCTAAGGACAAGAAGTACCGCGTCCTGGTCCAGGACCGCTACCGGCGCGGCGGCGGTCGATATCAGTACGTCCTCGAAATCCGCAAGTCCCAGCCTGACCTGTTCGCAGCTGTCATCCATGGCAGCAACCCGGCTCCGAGTGGATTCAATTTCTACAAGGGAACGGCCAACTTCCTGGATGTCGTGATCCACCAGTGGGAGGGGTACACCGGGCCGATGACGGTTACTGCGGAGGGGCTGCCGCCGGGGATGCACGCGGCCCCGCTACGGATCGCGTCGAACACGCGGGGCACGTTCGTGGTCTGGACCGATGAGGACGCCCCCGACTGGAACGGAATCCTCAAACTCGCCATCGAAGGAGAACGCAACGGCGAGAAGTTCAAGCGTGAGGTTCGGCCTTACACTCGCGTGAACAACTCGCTCAGCTCCAGTCGACCCACGCGCGAGATCGCGTCATCGATCCGCGAACTCGGCCCGTACTCCGTGACCTGCGACCCGAGCGAACTGTCGATCGAGGCGGGGAAAGAGGCTCAACTGAAAGTCACCGTGAAGCGTCTCTGGCCCGACTTCAAGGACAAGGTCGCCCTGCAACCGCTCAACTGGCCCGGCAACATCCAGTTGAGCAACTTCGACATCGCCGGGGACAAGACCGAGGCCACGGTCACGATCAAGATCCAAGCCAACTCGCAAGCGGGCGTGCAGACCGTGACGCTCCTGGGTCAGGGGCAGGTGCCGTTCCACAAAGACCCCCTGTCCAAGGAGCGACCGAACACGCTCGTGTCCTTCCCCAGTCGGCCCGTGACGATCACGATCACCGCTCCGCCCAAGCCGTGAGCGACACGCCCATTGTCGTCTTTCGCTCCGCGAAAGAACGTCCTTTTGCGGAGCAAAAGGCGACACGACCGCCCACTGTCCCCAGTCGCCCTATTGATGGCTCCATATCTCCCAACCCCGATCGTCCTCGGCTCGCGTTCCCCGCGTCGGTTGGAACTGTTGTCGTTGCTCGTTGCTCCCGAGCGAATCGTGGTTCTCCCGCCGACCGATCCTGACGAGCCGGGGTTCGACGGGCTGCGCGAGGCGGCGGCGATTCGGAATCAACTGTTGCGGATCGCCCGGCTGAAGAACTCCAACGTGCGAGCCCGAGCCGAGTGCCCGCGCGAGGCCCTCGTCCTCACCGCCGACACCGTCATTGTGGCCGGTCTCCCGGGAGACTACGAAGTCCTCGGCCAGCCGCCAACGGGGGATCACTGGCAAGACACCGTTCGCCACTGGTTCCACACCCACTACTTCCACCAGACCCACCGGGCGATGACAGCTGTGGTGCTGTCGGATGCCACGGGGAAGGAATGGGAGCGGATCGTCGAGACCGGCGTCACGATGGGGGCGGAGGATGCCGCCTTACTGGAGTGGTATCTCGACACCGGCGAACCGCTCGGCAAGGCGGGCGGCTATGCTTTACAAGGCGCGGGAAGCGTGTTCATCACTCACGTTGCGGGTAGCCTGAGCAACGTGGTCGGGTTGCCACTGGAAGCCGTGCGAGAGATGCTACAGGAGAATGTGGCACGAAGCTCCGCGTCGTGAGACACGATGCCGTGCGTCGTACCACCATCATCAACGGAGCGAGTCGTGGTTGATCGTCGGGAATTCCGGTTCGAGTTTCCCTGCCCAGGGTGTCAGGCCAGACTCCGCCTCCAGGACCGCAGCTTGATCGGCACGCGCTGGAACTGTCCCGAGTGTCAGGCCCCGCTGGAGATCAAGGACGCGGGCCACGGCGGCTTGGTGGCGAGCCTGGCTCCTGCTCAAACATCGACTCGATTGAGTCCACCCGCTCAAGCCATCGCCCCGCGAACGGCTGCGGCATTGGTGGCCGCGATCTTGATTGCGGGGGTGGGGCTGTTCGTGTTGTGGCCACCGGCCTCCTCTCCAGAACCAGTCACCGTTCAGCCGCCTCCGATCCCCCCCGTTCCAGTCGAGCCCCCGCCTCCCCAGCTCAAACCAGCCGCTGTGCCACTCGACCCCGTCGAGGCGCAGTTGACCTCCCTCGGACGCTGGCTCAACGGGCAGCACGAGCAGCACGGAGCGTTTCCGGCTGCGGTGGTCGGCGGCGAGCTTCCGCTCGAGGAACGTCTCGGGTGGCAGGCTCTCTATCGCGAAGACACGGAGCCGGGTCAGCGCGTCCCCGCAGACCGAACACGCGGCTGGAAAGACCCGGCCAATGAACCGTTCGTCCGACGGCGAGCGACCGACCTGTTGAACCCGCGAGTTCCAGCTGTGGCCAGTGATGATGGGTATCCGGCCTCGCACTATGTGGGCGTGGCGGGAGTCGGGGCGGATGCGGCGAAGTTGCCGAAGACTCACCCGCGCGCGGGCGTGTTTGGGTACGACCGCCGCACGACGCGCGAGGACATCCGGGACGGCACCTCAAACACGCTGCTGGTGGTCGGCGTGCAGGAGCACCCGCCCGCCTGGGCCAGCGGAACCGGCAGCGTGCGCGGTCTGACTGCGGAGCCCTACCTCAATGGGCCGGATCATCTGGGGACGGGCCAGGCGGACGGGATGCTGGTCCTGCTGGCGGATGGGAGCGTTAAGTTCCTGTCGAAGGAGACGGACCCGAAGCTGATGCGGCGGATGGCGGCGATGGCGGATGGGTTGCCGCTCGATGCCATAGTGCCGGGCGAACCGACCGATCCGGTGACGCCTCCGCTCCCGCCGAACATGGCTGAGGGAGGACCAAAGGTTCTCAGCCCGGCGGACGTGCCGATCACAGTCGAACTGGTGCCAGAGCGAGTCGGTTACGATACCGAGCGGGGACTGGCGGTGAGTGTCACACGGTTCGAGATCAAGACCCCCATCCCGCTACGGCTGGTGCTGCGGCAGATCGTCGAGTTGTCTGCGTTGCCGATTGATGCCGGGGACCTGGCCCACGACCCGCGACTCGATCAGTTGATCGCTCTGGATCTCCAGCAGACCACGATTCGCGGCATCCTCGATGCGGCACTCAAGCAGGTTCAGTTGGGGTTTGTCGAGGATGCGCAGGGAATTCATCTGAAGGTCGCCAGCCCCCCTGCCGCGTCCGCCCCCTAATCCCGTGGAATAGGCTTCCAGCCTGTCATGACAAGGGAATCAAAGAAGTCGACATCCCTATTTCTCTGCTCCCTCACTTGTTGAATGCTCACACGCCATGACAGGCTGGAAGCCTATGCCACGGATCGCCCCTCATGTCCACCTCCGCTCCCCCGCTCGTCGGTCGACTGGCTCCCTCGCCCACGGGGGCGCAACATGTCGGGAACGCGCGGACGTATTTGATCGCGTGGTTGTCGCTGCGGTCGCGCGGGGGGCGAGTGATCTTGAGGATTGAGGACATCGATTCCCCTCGCGTCAAGCCGTGGGCCGCGCAGCAGGCGATCGATGATCTGCAGTGGCTGGGGCTCGACTGGGACGAGGGGCCGGAGATCGGCGGGCCGCACGCTCCGTATGTCCAGACCGAGCGTGTGGCTCTCTACTCCGAGGCTCTCGATCACTTGAAACGCGAGAACCGGATCTACCCCTGTACCTGCACACGCACCGACATTGCCGAGGCCGCCAGCGCTCCGCACATGGGACAGGAAGGGCCGCTCTACCCCGGCACCTGCTCGCACAGAACGCCAGCGGACGCCGAGTCGCTCACCGCCGAATACGCTTGGCGGTTCCGCGTCTCGGACCAGATTCACGAGATCGTCGACCGCTTCGCCGGTCCGACCCGCTGCTGCCCTGCGAAAGAACTCGGCGACTTCGTAATCGGCAAGAAGGATGGCAGCCCCGCCTATCAACTCGCCGTGGTGGTCGACGATCACGCGATGGGCGTCACCGAAGTCTGCCGAGGCGATGATTTGCTACCGAGTGCCTTCCGCCAGCGAGAACTCTACGAGGCATTCGGCTGGCCCGCCCCCCAGTTCGTGCATGTCCCCCTGGTCGTCGGTCCCGATGGTCGGCGACTGGCCAAGCGACATGGGGACACACGGATCTCGGTGTTGCGTGAGCAGGGAGTGCCTCCCGAGCGGCTGCTGGGACTGCTCGCCTGGTCCTGTGGGTGGCAGACCGATACTCATCCGGTGTCGATCGCTGATTTGCTGGAGCGGTTCGACCTGTCCCGGATTCCACGCACGCCGTGGGTGATGACGGACCCGATGTGAAATGCCCTGGCAGACCGTGACGAGTGATCCACTGCTCCTGGTCTACCCACAAGGGCTTGTGAAGTCGCTCAGTTCGCCAGAACGTAGGCGGACGCCCATCGGTGATCTCGGTTGGGGTGACCCAGGCATCGCTGTGGATGTCTGGGTGGCAGAGCCACAAGAGGTGAAGGAAGGCAGCTCACCCTTACTATCCCTCTTGTTCCAGCGTCACCCAGACGTTCAAAGCCACGTCTGGGCCACCCCGCCAGGAACCGTATCAAGGTAAACACGGAGAACCGGCAATCAACGGTTCCTGACACCTTTATTCCTTGTCAATCTGTGGGCTCAAAATCGCGGCAACTTCTTGCAACGCGGAATCAAAGACCAGTTCGCTCCGCTATGGGCTTGGTTGTCCGACCGCGAAACAAAACTGTTCGATGCCTTGGTGGATCGTTTCATTCTCTTTGGCGAGTGGTGTTATGCTCGCCACTCCATCCACTACACACGGCTGCCAGATTATTATCTGGCCTTCGATGTCTATGACAAGCAAGAGTACCGATTCCTTACCAGTGCCAGGCGAGATGAAATCTGTGGTGAACTCAGGTTGGCCACCGTGCCGAGGGTGGAAAAAAGGATCTTCAGTCTCGTTGAAATCCCCCAACTGATTGGCCAGTCGTCACTCTATGACGGACCCATGGAGGGCATCTATCTTCGACAAGAAAGTGCATCGTGTCTCATTCAGAGAGCCAAAGTCGTCCGAGCTGAGTTCGTTCAGATGATCGGAGAACATTGGTTCAATCAGCCCTTGGTGCCCAATCGGCTATTGACTTCCCATCGAGTCAAACCATGAAACATCGGGGAATGTCATGTGACAGCAGTTTGTTATTCGAGGGAGATCCCCACTTGAAGTGAAACCGTGTTTCTCAGAGGCTGTTCGATGACACTGAGAGCAATTCCACCTACTCCTCCGGCGGCCTCTTCCGCCCCCTTCTCGCCTTGCCCTTCGGACCGTCCGGTTTGCGGGCGGTGCGGCCTCGGCGGGGCCAGGCTTTGAGTTGCTGTTGGAACTCGTCCTTGGTCAGGGGCACAGCGGACATGGCCAGTTCGGCATCGGCTGCGGGGCGGCCGCCTTCGTCGGGTTCGACGACATCGTAGACTTCTTTTTCGAGTTGCCGCAGCCACGGGGGGATGTCGACGCCAGAGCCCCAGGAGTCGGTGAGGTACAGGTCGACCTCGCGGCGGAGTTCCACGAATGCGGGGGAGTCGACACCCGCTTGCGAATCGGCCACGGCCTGATGCACGAGGGCCAGAATGCGATTCACAGCCAGCGGTTTGACGAATCGCTGGTTGAGGTGGTCGGCGATCGTCGGCATTCGCATGCCGTACGCTCGCTGTAATCCGGACAGGTCTTGCAGGTGCCGCGCGGCGAGGTCGGTCGTCTGGGCCTCGTACGTCCCCTCCCACAGGCGGGCGGCTTCGGTCTCTTGCAGCCGCGTCAACATCTCATGCACGAGTGTGATCGGCGACATGCTCCACGAGTCGCGGTCGTACCGGGCCTCCAGCCGCAGGAAGTCGAGCAGGCAGTAGAACATGTTCCCGTAGTCGGACTGCGTGGTGGTCGTGTTGTATTCCAGGAACCGGTCGAACTTGTCGACCACGATCGAGTAGATCGTCTCCAGACACCACTCGCACTCCTCGCGATCAATCATGCCCGAGTCGAGGTCATCCAGCATTTTGATCGGCTTCAGCGGGTCTTGCTGCTCCTCCAAATAGTCGAGATACCAGTCGATCCCCTGGTGCAGAATCGCCCGCACGTTGCCGAGAGTCAGTTGACTGGCATGCAGCAGGTCGCCGCCATACTCACGGATAAAATCGGCCAGATCGAGCCAGTCGTCGTTGTCCCGCAGGCCGTCCACCGACGAAATTCGCATCGTGCGAGAGTGGTCGAGCCACAGGTCTTGGAACGGTTCGACAATGTCGCCGATGGCATCGATCAGGACTTCCGTGTGCGCCTCGCCATCGCCCCAAGTGCGGGCCGAGTGGATGACCTCTTCCAGGACATTCCGCAATGCCAAGTCGAATAGCCGGTCGAACTCCGTGATCGCTTGCCCATCCGGACGCCAGCGGCGTTCCATCTGGAAGGCTGTCTGCAACACCCGCCACGTCTCATACAACAGCCCCATGCGCGGCAGTTCCCGCAGCAGGAACCGCACCACCGACTGCATCATCTGCGCCCGTAGGATCGGAGCGGGCTTGCCCCCGTTGTCGAGCGGCACATACAGCAGGGCGTGCTTGGACATCCACTCCAGCACCGTCGGCAACGACTTCACCACGGTGTCGATGTCGCGCCGCACGACCGCGCGAATCAGCGTCGACAACTCCGGATCATCCTCGGCTCGGCCCCCCTTGGATGCCTCTTCGGGCAGGCATCCGGACAACAACCGATCCGCATTCCGCAGGCAGATCAACGTGTTGATCACCTGATGCAACATGTAGAACTTCACCTGCAACTGGATGTCGTACTCGACGTTCGCGTCGTGTTCGCCGGAAGACTCCGCGACCTCGTGGTCCCAGATCGCCTCCATCAGTTCGGCGAGGTCCACCTGCCAGCGCTGAGCCTGCGTCCGCCAATCTCGTACGCCGTCCAGTGTCTGCTGCAAGATCGGGGTCTGCGGGGTGTCGCGGTGCAGGTGCAGATCAGCAGCCAGTCGCACGCCAGCCATCTGCCACAACTGGCCGACGGCGTTGATGAATTTGAGTCGCGGCTCCATGTCGCGGTTGATGACTTCGAACTCGGTGTTGCGGAACCCGAAGTCGTTTTCGAGAGTGTTGCCCCAGTTGCCGTCGTCGGTCGTGTCCTTATAGGTCACTTCTTCGTAGGCGGCTCCGAAGACATCGTCCTCGTCCTTGTCGTCGTCCCCCTCGGCGGCTTCGTCCTTGAGGGGGTCATCCCGCATGGCCTGCTGGGCACGCTCGACGGCTCCCTCCATGCGCGGCACCGACCACAGCTCTTCCGCATTCGATTCGAGGAAGGCGAACATCCGCCGCAACAGATTCGCCCGCTCGTCCTGCGACATCGTGCAGGCATCGCCCGCGATCAACTTCATCCAGCGAATCAGCATCGCGAACAGTGAGTGCTTGGGCGACTCCAGCCCGACATCGCTGTACTGACTGAGCCACTGCATCAGCAGGGCCAGCGAGGCCACCAAATCCTTGCGGTACAGCAGGGCATCGACAACGAGGGCGTACGCCTGGGCCGATTCAAACTCTTCGACATGCAGCCGCCAGAACCCGACATCGCCCGCCGATTCCCCGGCCTTTCGCCACTCGATCAGTGTCTCGGAGACATGCGTCGCGGCGTCGAGGCTGTCCTGGCCGGAGACCTTGGGGAGGTCTTCGACGGTGGTACTGGCGAAGCGATCCCACCACTCGGCGACCTTCTGGTATTCGATCAGGATACGTTCGCGGGCGGCTCCATTGCCTTGCGCAGCGGCTTCGCTGAGGACGCGCGAGAATGCCCCAAAGGCGTCCTCGACGAGTTCGATCAACACCTCGACGCGGTTGTCGGGGATCGTGTCCTCGCGCGAGGTGAACAGCGGGAACTGCCCCTGGAATCCCAGGATGTCCCACGGATCGACCAGCGCCCCGCACTCGATGCCACGCTGGAACAGATTGAACAGCCCCATCACCAGATCCACGGCCTCGGGCAGCTTGTTCTGATTGAGGGCATGATGGGCCAGACCGATGCGGCACTGGATCTCGCACTCGAACCGGATCGACGCGGCGGGGATGGAATCGGCCTGCGCGCGGGCGGCTTCGGGATAGCCCATCTTGGCGTACAGGTAAGCGATCTCGCGGAACTGAATCTGCCGCGCTCCGTACCCGGCCAGGTGCATGTTGAGGAACTGCCGGATATGGCCGAACGGCTGTTGCGTGCGTTGTTCTTCTCGCTTGAGCCGCTTGGCCCGCGTGCCGTCGACCTGCTGCATCAGCCGCAGATAGAACGCATCGCGCCGTCGCGCCACCACTGGCAACAGCGAGGTGAGCGTCACCGACGAATCATGTACGCCCGGTCCCGATCCACTGATCGACGAGGCCATCAGCATCGTCCCGCACAAGGCCGCCGCCGCGTCGAAGAGCCGCTCCGCGCGCGGGGTGCGGGACTTGGGATCATCGATCCAGGTGAGCAGCGCATCGAGGATGATGCGCCGCAGCACCACGCGGCGGTAGTGCCCCTTGGTGTCGATGCGATGGGGATCCCACTCCCCGAACATGTAGTTTGTCCGCTTGTTGACCGGATGCAAGTGGTCATGCGACCGCATGTCGATCGCCAGTTCTTCCATCTGGTCGAGGTCGAAGTGCGCTTCGAGCAGCAGATCCTTGGGAGCTTGCTTCAGGAACTCCATTGTCGACGAGATCAAATCGTGATACGGCCCGACCGCTGCCCCGACTCCCTCCATATAAATGGGGAGCGGCCGGAAGCGCTCGTGGCTGTAAATCTCCAACCGCAGCCCGCTTTCGAGGACGGGGATGGGGCGGTAGCCGACGAAGTCGTTGACCGTTTTGAGGGCGTCCTCAACGATCCGCTTCTGCTCGTCCCAAGGGGCACCCTGAGCGAGGACCGCCTCGAAGAAGACGCCGATCAGCAGTGGCTGTTCGAAGTCGAGGGGGCTGAGGTGGAACAGCAAGTCGGCCTGGTGTTCGCGGTAGGCGGTCAGCAGCGAGGTCAGGGTGAGCGGGATCACCTGCCGGGCCTGCTGCACGTCCTGGAATACGGATGTGGTGCCTTGCACCTTTTCCAGCTCGGTGGTGAGTAGAGCCTCCAACGCCGCCACCGGAGCCGCGCGGTCGAGCTTGCCCCACAGGCGGTTGAGATTCGCGAGGAAGCGGGGATCGCGGCGGCCACCGGATAAATTGAGGTAGGCTAAGATCTCGCGAATCGCCACGAAATCTTCAGCATCCAGCGTCGTCGAGGGCGGCGTGTTCTTCCGTGAGGCCATGAAGGAGGGACTTTCCCGAGCAGCGGATGCGGTATGAGCCAGTCGTCGACCACCGCGCGGCGCGAAGCGGTCAGTCCGACTGTTCCGGCATTGTGATGGGTCGGGGATACGGGCGTAAAGGGAGTGGTG
>JAYTWO010000492.1:0-6925 GCA_043743415.1 Planctomycetota bacterium | reverse complement strand
AGCCCCCGCCCAATAATCCATCACCGCTCCCTCCCCCATGGTCCAACAACTGGCGGAATGGTAAAAAGTTTGGCGATTAAAGCAACAGGCCGTGACGTCTGCCGCTCGCTGCGACTCGACTGGCAATCCCTTCCTCGGTAGGGTGCATTCGCCCATGGGAGGTCTCCTGCCCCCTCTCCCCCGCGAGCGGCAACCATCCCGCCGGAGGACATTTTGCGGAGGCCAGGGTGGGGTGAGGGGCGACCCGAAGGTGACCACGAAGCCCCTCTCCCCACAGTCACCTTCACTCAGATTGTCGCATCGCCAGTGGGGAGATGTGGCAGAACATCCGGCTGCTGACTGTGTGAATGCGCACGGCGCTCCGCATCGTGACTCACGACGCGGGGCGTCGTGCTACACTCCATTCACCCGGCCTGGAGTTGAACCGTTGAATCCCGCGACCTCTCCTTCCTCCTCGTCCCACTCCACACGAATTGGCGGCATCGTCCTATGCGGCGGGCGCAGCTCGCGCATGGGGCGGGCCAAGGCGTTATTACCGGTGGGGGGTGAGGTGATGCTGCAGCGGGTGGTCCGCCGACTCGCAGAACAAGTCAGCCCGATTGCCGTGGTAGCGGCGGCGGACCAGGAGTTGCCGGATCTGTCGGAGGAGTGGTTTGCCGCCTTTCGCTCCGCGAAAGGACGTTCTTTCGCGGAGCGAAAGACGACACTCGGAGAGGCCCCCTGCATTCGCATCGCGCGTGACCCGGTCGAGTATCGCGGCCCACTGGCGGGACTGGCCGTCGGCATGACCGCGCTGAAGAGCGAGGTCGACATCGTGTACGCTTCCGCCTGCGATGCTCCGCTGCTTCAGCCCGCGTTCGTGCGGGCCATGATCGACGCCCTCGGAGACGCCGAGATCGCCGTGCCGTTTGATGGGCGGTTTCACCATCCGCTGGCGGCGGTGTATCGGCTGTCGGTGCTGCCGGTGATTGAGGAGCTATTGGCCGCCGACCGTTTGCGACCGGTGTTCTTGTTTGAGAAGTGTCGCACGCGCGAGGTGCCGCTCGACGAATTGCGGCAGGCCGACCCGGAGTTGGACTCGCTGTGCAACACGAATACACCGGAGGAGTACGAGCAAGCCCTGGCCCGCATTGCCGATGAGGAGTCGCGTTGAGTCCCCGCCCGCTACCGCCCTACACGCACATTCCAGGCGTGACTCCGCACCCGCTGCGCGACCCGACGGGGCACTCTTACCGTGAGTCCGGCTCCTCGGGAGCGGTCACTTCTCCAGCACCGCCTGCCCCGCTGACCTGGGCCGACCTCCCCGCCCACCCCGAGTTCCAGTGGGCGGGCCAGCTCTTCAACGCGGGCTACTACTGGGAGTCCCATGAAGCCTGGGAGTCACTCTGGCACGCCGCCGGACGGTCGGGGGCCGTGGCCGACTTCCTGAAGGGACTCATCAAACTGGCGGCTGCGGGAGTCAAGCTGCGGGAACACAATCGGGTGGGAGTCGAGCGGCATGCGCGGCGGGCCTTGGAACTGTTCGAGGAGGTTCAGCGCGGGATGACATGTAGCGGACCCTCTGACGGGAGTGTCGCCTTTCGCTCCGCGAAAGGACGTTCTTTCGCGGAGCGAAAGACGAGTCTCGTCGAGGCCTCGAACCTGACGAGCGAGGAAGCATGTACTCAGCTTCACCTCCCCGAGTTGATCGAGATCGCTGACCAACTGGTCCACCAACCGCCTCCGCTCCCCAGCGACCGAACGGGACGGCCCTTGGTCGTTCTCCCTCCCCTGCCATCATCGATGGGGGGCAGATCCCGGATGGGTTAAACAAACTCAATCGTCAACGGGTACTTCTCCACCACTCCCCGCTTGGCCTTCAACCCGACTAGGATCTGGCAGATGAGACTCATCAGTACGACCGCCGGCACCACCAGGAATCCCACCAGGACCAAGGTCAATACTCCCCCCACGACCAGATAGATCAACTGACTCAGTACGAAATTCACCGCATTGCGGCCATGCTCGTCGACGATGGGGTCGTCCTTGCGTGTCTGCCACAGAACGATCGGCAGGATGTATCCCGTCCCCGGGGCGACACAACTGGCGAGCATCGACAGATGCACCCACATCGAATAGTTCCACGACCGCTCCGTCGCATCGGTCCCACTTCCGAGTCCGAAGGAATCGAGGACGCGATCTACCGTGTCCCCGGACCCCGGGCGAGAAGCCCTCCCGTTCAGCACTTTCGACTTCGCCTCCTGGAACTCCTCTTCCGAGACGGCCCCAGACTGGCGCAGCTGGTCGAGCTTCTGGATTTCGTCGGCCATGGACATGAGTCGTTCCCAGGATTTCGTGAGCGTGCCGAGATCATCGTGAAAGAGGATCACGCTGCCGAAATCATTCTGCCACGGTTGGCCTGTCGAGGGAAGGACAAATGCCGGATGCACTCGCCTTCTCGCCTTCCAGATGCCCTCCCGTTGACGGTCGTCGCCTCAGTGGTACGATATACTTCGCTGAGTCCAGCGGAGGATGCCATGCGTGGATACCATGCAGAGTCCGGTGTGTATGATCGCTCGACGGTGAACCCCACCCCAGGGCCGTTGCTTTCTGACCGTCGGCCCAGATCCCATTCGATGCCCCTCCTCAACCTCGACCAGCTTGTTGACCAGATCATCCGGCTGCGTCTGGCACCTCCCGAGGTCGTGCATGGCATCCGGGCTCAGTTGGCGGCTCCGTCTCCCGACTCCCTGTGCGATCAACTGATCAAACAGCAAATCCTGACCGATTTTCAAGCGGAACGGCTGCGAACCGGTGATACCGAGGGGCTGGTTCTCGGCGATTGCAAGCTGATGTACCGCGTCGCGTCCGGCAGCTTCGCTCGCTTCTATCGCGGCGAGAGCGTGACGAACGGGAAACATTTGGGGATCAAGGTGCTGCGCGAGCGGTGGTCCAACGACCCCGATTTCATCACCCTGTTTCGCCGCGAGGGGGAGATCGGCAAACGGCTGCAACACCCGAACATTGTCCCGATCTATGATGTGGGATCGGACGGAAAGTTTCATTTCTTGCTGATGGAGTTCGTCGAGGGGGGGAACCTCCGCGACTTCCTCAAGATTCGTAAGAAGTTCGCCCCGCTGGAGACGCTTCGCTTCGCTGCCGACATTCTCAAGGGTCTGGAGTACGCCCTGCGATTGGGAGTGACCCACCGCGATTTGAAGATGACCAACGTCCTGCTCAGCAGTGCGGGGGTGGCTAAGCTGATCGACTTTGGACTGGCTGCGGATGAGCAGATGATTTCACGAATCGGCGGGGGCGCGTTGCAGAACGCGCTGGAATATTCGACGTTGGAGAAGAACACCGGGGCTCCGAAGAATGACCCGCGGAGCGACCTGTATTTCGTGGGCGGTATCCTGTTCGAACTCCTCACCGGACAACCGCCCTACGCCCGCACCCGCGATCGTGACGAGCGGAAATCGTTTCAGCGGTATCGCGACATCTCCCCCGTGGAGACAATCGATCCCGCGTTGCCGCGAGTGGTCGCTTCGATCGTCAACCGGTTGATGGATATCGATCCCCTGCAACGGTATCAAACCCCCACCGAGGTCTTGGGGGAGATCCAGCGGACGATACACGCTCTGGGCGGCAATGCCCGCGAAGAAACCGGCAAGCTCACGGTGCTGTGCGTGGAGGAGCGCCCCAAGCACCAGGATTTCTTTCGGGGCTATCTCTCCTCGCGCGGCTTTCAGGTCGTCATCATCAGCGACCCGCAACGGGCGTTAAAACGCATCAATGAGCAGCCGCCCGAATGCCTGCTGGTCATGGGGGAAACCGTCGGCGACGAGGTGGCTGAATACTTTACCCAGGCCATCCGTGCGGGTCGTGACTCCAAAATGGCGGGAGTGGTCGTCCTGACCGAATCGCAGAAGCCTCTGGCGAGTGCGATCAGCGTCCCCCCCGGTCGCGCCCGAGTACTTCACCAGCCGGTGAACTTGCGCGATGTGCGGCGGGAGATTGAACTCGCCATCGAGGCCCGCGCTCGATCGTTGTAAGCGGCTCAATGACGGCTCAGAGGCAGCCTAAAGGCTGGACTCCCACATCAGGAATCGCTCGACTTGCCCTGGGCCGGTTTGCTCTCGGACTTGGCGGGGCTGCTCTCCGATTTCGGGCTGCTGCCTTCGGGCTTGCTGGTGCTCTCGGCTTTCGGAGCCGGAGCGCTGCTCGACGCATCGGCAGCTGCGGCCTTTTTGTAATTGTCGCTGCGGTAGTCGGTCAGGTAGAAGCCGGACCCCTTAAATAGAATCGCCGCTCCCGCGCTGATCTGGCGCTCCGCCGCGCCCTTGCCGCAGGCTGGGCACTTCTTAATCGGTGCGGCCTTGATCGAGTGATACACGTCCCAGACGTGGTCGCACTTTTTGCACTTGTAGTCGTAGGTTGGCATGGTGTGCTGAGAAGGGACAAGGGGACAAGGGGACAAGGGAACAAGTGACAAGGCGGGGGGCAGTGTACCAACGTGACTTCCATGGCACTTGAACACTTGCCCCTTGTCACTTCTCTTTACTGACCAGCACCTTGCTGGGCCGGATCACGCGGTCGTGCAGCATGTAGCCGCGTTCGAACTCTTGCAGGACAGTCAGCGGCGGGTGGCCGGGACTGGGGACTTGGGCGACAGCTTCGTGGAGATTGGGGTCGAATGATTGGCCGACGCTGACAATCGGAGCAGCCCCGTGGCGGGCCAGAACCTCGTCCACCTGTTTGAGGACCATGTCGACTCCCTTCGACAGGTCTTCAATGCTGTTCGCGGTCTTGGCGGCGTCGACCGCTCTTCGCAGGTTGTCGAAGTTCGGGAGCAGATCCTTGACGATGGCAAGCGGGGCAAACCGGCGGTCCTCGTCTCGCTCCTTCATCACGCGGCGGCGAAAGGTGTCGGAATCGGCGAGAGCCCGCAGGTACTTCTGGTGGTTCTCGTCCCGCTCGGTTTGAGCGGCGATGAGTTGATCCTGAAGGTCAACCCACGCCTCGGGGGACGAGAGGTCCGCTGCGAGAAGCTCCGGCGGGAGGTCTTCACGAGCGGTGTCTTCGAGGGGGAGATCGGTGTTGGACATGAGGGAGGAACGTGGAGGGTGTGTCGATTGAGCGGACAGTGCAGTCGGACGGCCTTTCCAGGCCGTCCCCCAACCGAGAACGGGGAGTCGATGGAAAATTGCAGGAACACAAATCATCGCTGATCGACGCTAATCTTGGTCTGGATTAGTGTTTATCAGTGAAGATCAGTGCTCCAGAATTCTGGTGGACATTGATTCTGGATCCGCCACGACAGTCGGGGTTCCCTGTCAACGAGCGAGCGCGGTGGCGGCACCGGACGGCCTGGAAAGGCCATCCTACTTCTCGCCCTCGTGCCCGGCGAACATGGCCTTCACCTTGTCGAACCAGCTCGTCTGGTGCGGCATCACATGGGCCTGCTCCATCTCGGCCAGTTTGCGGAGCAAGGCTTCGTGGTCTGCAACGAGTTTTTTGGGGACGACGAGTTGAACTTCAATGTGCAGATCCCCGGTGCGTCCGCCGCGCGGGTCGGGCATCCCTTTTCCGCGGAGACGGATGACTTCGCCAGGTTGTGTGCCAGGGGGCAGGTCGACATCGGTTTTTCCCTCCAACAGAGGTATCTCAATCTTCGATCCCAGTGCGGCCTGAGTGTAGCTGATGGGCACCTGGCAGAGCAGGTGGACCCCTTCGCGCTTGAACACCGAATGCGGTCGGACATGGACATCGACATACAGGTCGCCGCGCGGGCCACCGTTCGGACCGGCCTCGCCTTCGCCCCGCAGGCACAACTGCATCCCGTTGTCGATCCCGGCCGGGATCTTGACGTTGAGGGAGACCTTTTCGTCTTCGCGACCCGAGCCGAAACAGGAGTTGCACTTGTGCCGGATAATTGTTCCCTGTCCACGACAGGCCGGACAGGCTGTTTGTACACGGAAAAATCCATGGGACTGAATCACCTGGCCCTGGCCGCCACAATAGTCACATCTTTCCGGCTTGTGGCCCGGCTCGCTGCCCGTGCCAGAACACTTGGCACACGACTTCTTGCGGGGGATGTCGATCTCTTTCTCAAGCCCGGTGGACGCTTGCTTGAGATCGATCGTCACGGAGGCTTTGAGGTCGCTCCCCCGCTGGACACCTCCGCGCGACCGCTTGCGACCGCCCCCCAGCCCGAACCCCTCGAACAGGTCGCCAAAGTGTTCGAAGATGTCTCCCATGTCCTGGAACTGCGGACCGCCACCTCCGCCCGGGCCGTTGACCCCCGCATGCCCGAAGCGGTCATACCGCGCCCGCTTGTCGGCATCGCTCAGAACGTCATACGCAGATGCGGCCTCTTTGAACTTCTCGATTGCTTCCTGGTCGCCGGGGTTGCGGTCGGGATGGTACTTCAGCGCGAGCTTCTTGTAAGCCTTTTTGATTTCATCCGCCGACGCCGATTTCTCGACACCCAGGGATTCGTAATAGTCGCGCTGGGAGGGCATCGTGGGCATCGTAGAGGGTGAGAGAGGGAGAAGGAGGAGATGTTACCACGGAGGCAATTGGGACAGACATGTCTCTTGAAATCACCCGGCAGTCAGCGTTTTCACTGCCATCTCCGTGACTCAGTGTCTCCGTAGTGAATCTTCTTCCTCGCTGCCCTTTGCACAAAACGCGAGCCACCGAAGCTGTTCCGGTGGCTCGCGAATGAGCGAACAGGTTCGTGGGATAGGCTTCCAGCCTGTCGGAGTCAAGACATCACCGATTACCTTGGTGCCCTCCAGATCGGAAATCGTGATGCGCCCCAAGGTCCCGGCCGGCCACGCGGCGCTCCCTGCGGCCCGCACCTCGACCGCGCGCCGCGCCGTCAAAGTTGGCGCGACGAGGCGTGTATTGCCGCCCACGTCGAATTGATAGACGCGGCGCAAGC
>JAYTWO010000491.1:0-11640 GCA_043743415.1 Planctomycetota bacterium | reverse complement strand
TCCCAGAGCGGTGACAACGCCCAATCCAGTGACGACGACGCGACGAGCCATCCGTGGTTACTTCCGTTCCTCGATGTAGTCGACGGCGTTCTTCACCGTGCGCAGCTTCTCGTAGTCTTCGTCCGGAATGCTGACCCCGAACTTGTCTTCGAAGGCCATTCCGAGTTCGACGATGTCGAGGGAGTCGGCCTTCAGGTCGTCGATGAAGTTGCTGTCAATCTTCACTTCATCGATCGAAACACTCAGCTTCTCGCTGACAATCTTCTTGACGTCATCTTCCAGCGACACGCCCTGCTCCTTCCGGACTGATCCGGGTCATCCTGAGATCTTCGACGCGGTTCCCGAAGCTCTGCCCTGAAGGGCTTCTGCGGAACGGGAACCACGCTGCATCCTCCCCGTGAAGAACCGACACAATCGCCAATTCCGGGAGGACTGGAAAGATAGAGGGTGAGGCGGAACGTGTAAACGGCAAGAGCCGAAGGATTGCGGACCTTTTTCAGGTCGGGGGATCGAACGGCAATTCCTGCCAGGGGGAAAGGGTGTGGCAAAACCGCATCCTGTGTCGAGTTTCGGCATCATCCGGGGCACGGCATTCGTCGCAACTCGCGTACAACACAAGAGATCGAGATGACACTCTGCACGGGCATCAAGTTTGCACCCCTGCCTCACCGCCGGACGACTGCCTTGACCGAAAGCCGCCACAGAGTGATGTCGCTGCCACCCACCCCATTGAATCCGCCTCAAACCGCAGCTGACCTGCTGGATGGATTGCTGCGCTCACGGTTGCTTGCGGATTCGCTGTTTCGGCTGGTGTGGGAGCAGTCGAGTCTATATTTAGAGCGTCGAGCGGACGAGTATGCGGCGGCGCTGGTGGAGAAAAGGGTGCTCACGCAGTGGCAGGCGTCCGAGCTGCTGGCCGGGCGAATCGGGTTCTATGCCGGGACATTTCGGCTGTTCGAGAAGCTCGTGGCGACGGAGTCTTCCGAAGTCTTGGTGGCGGAGCAGCCGGGGCTGCAGCGGTTGGTGTTGTTGCAGCGGATACCAGTCGAAACGGCGGACGGGAGTGTCGCCTTTCGCTCCGCGAGAGGACGTTCTTTCTCGGAGCAAAAGACGACTCTCCCCCAAACGACCAGGCACCCGCACATCGTGGGCTGTGTCGAGGTACAGTACACGGCTCAGTCCATCCTGGAGGCGTACGAGTTCATCGAGGCCCGCTCGCTCTCAGAACTCCTGGCAGTGAAGCCCCTCAATCGCGGGCATGTGGCGGAATTGGTTCAGCAGTTGGCGGCGGTGCTGCCCGTACTCAGTAATGAAGCTGTCGGGTCGATCGGTGTCGAGGACGCCTGGATCGACCGACACGGTCAGCTGAAACTTCTGGCCGGGCCGAATCCGTGGGCGAGCGAATCCGAGTGGAGTGAGTCGGTTGTGGAGCGTGATGCACTTCAATTGGCCGCAGTCCATCGATTCGCCGCGTCACTGGGTGGGCTGCCGGAGATCGCGAAATGCCAGTCCGTGAATGCGGTGAAAGACCGCCTGATGTGGTCCGCGGAACTGTGGTTGGAGCCGTTTGCGAGTGAGACGCTGCGTTGCCCGCGAGTGCGGATGAACCGCCTGCTCAGGCGGGGGCCTGCGCGGCGGTTGATTGAGTCGTTCAGCGAGAAGTTGCAGGTGACTGGGGAGTCGGTTCGCGAAGAGTCGGCGACTTCGGAGAGTTTGGTCAGCCGCCCTGACTTGGCAACGGCGGTCGAGGGCCGCAGTCTGCCGACGACGGGGATGACTCCGGCTCCGAAGAAACCGACAGTCGGCTTTGGGCGTCGGGCCTTGGCACTCACGGTTCTGCTCTCGATCATGGCCGCTGGCATCGTCGCCACGCAGTGGTTCGAGCAGCGGGGTGTGAGGCGTGCGGAAGCCACCACCGACCCCGTGGTGAGTCCCGAGGCTCAGCCGCCCGTCACTCCGGTACCGTTACGAACAAGTCAATTCCCACTTCCTCAATAACGAAGCACTCCTGCTGAATGCGGCTGTTGAGGCAATGCTGCCCGGTCGAAAGCTGATACTGCCACCCATGCCACGGGCAGGTGACGACGTTGCCGGTGAGCTTGCCCTGAGCCAGTGGCCCGCCCGCGTGGCTGCAAATTCCGTCGATCGCCGACCAGCCCTCCGAGGTCCGAAACACCGCCACAATGCGGGTTCCCACGACAAACTCGCGGCCCTCTCCGAGCGGAATGTCAGCGGGAGCGGCGATGCGGGTGCGGATGGGCATGGGGAGTTCGTCAGCGTGGGAGATCCAAGTGGACCCCTGCATCGTACGCGGGGTCAGTTTTTTCTCAACCAGTCCCGTCAGACTTCCTTGGGGGTGAATCTGTCGCTGTCACACGCCGTATTACGCCGCCTCGACGCACGCGGTGGCCAAGCCACGCACTGAGAAGGAACCGGCCTCGCGGGCCAACGGATCCGGGCTTGTTTCGGTGATCAGTTCGCCGCGGAGGATACGGATGTCGCGGGGGGCCTCGATACCGATTTTGACACTGGAGGCACCGGCGGACACGATGCGGATCACGATGTCGTCGCCAATCAATATGGTCTGGGTTTCTTTACGGGTCAGGACGAGCATGATTGAAGTCTTTTCGTGCGGGGTGAGTCCGGCGAGTCTCTCGCCGTGGGTTTCGTATTGTCAGCTGGCCGTTGGGCCATGAGATTGACAGATTGCACGAGTCGTGCCGAACGGCGGCTGTCCGCTCGCACGGGCCTGGCGAATCAATGCGGATCACATGCCTCAACCGTGAGTTGCGACGATTCTCCCATGTAACGACGCCACCCATGGCTGGCCTTCCCGGCGATCAGGACTTGGCGTTCCTACCCGATCCGGTGACGTAGCTTGGCATTCCTGACATCCGGCGTACGACCGGGCGCTGTCGCTGAGTTGCTCGAATGCTTACGAATTCTTCGTCCCCTGATTGAACTGGGTGCTTGAACCAGCAACCCGACGTGTCAGAGAGGGCGGACAACTCTCGATGCACTCCGAGAACTTATCCCCCAGAACGATACCCCGGTCACTCTGCCGGTGCGAGCAATTCTTGGCCGCTCTCCTCGCTACGCGTCGGGTTACGGATCTGGGGACCGCCAATGGGCGAATGCACCCCCCGTTTTTCAAACAGCGTGCCGAATTGCAAGGCGGGCTGTTGCTGATTACACTGCGGGACTTCCCTGAGCACCCTCCGCGAGGAGGCGACGGGCCGTGTGTCCAGTGCCAGTCGCAACTCTCTTTCGGCCAACAGGTTCCAGTCATGAGCACTCTCAAGAAGAACAAGCGGATCAAGCGCGCCAAGCAGGTCGCCCTGTACGGTGACAACACGCCCGCCTTTGGTCGCAGCCTCTGCCAGCGTGGTAAGGCCAAGTATTTGGGTGGTAACGGTCGCAAGACGACCGGCATCACGCTCCGCAAGTTCAAGCTGAACCTGCAATCGATCCGCGTGTTGGAAGGCGGCAAGATCGTCCGCCGGAACGTCTCGGTGAAGCAGATCCGCAGCGGCCTGATTACCAAGCCGGTGGTGCGGGCTCCGTTCACGATCGACAAGAACGCGTAAAGCCTGATCATACTCAGTCAGTGCAATCCAGAACCCGATGGAGTCCGAGCGGAGCTCGTGCGTTCCACCGGGTTTTGTGCTGCGAGGATCGGCGAGAGTCCGCCGTCAGTGATTACAATCCACAGGCGGCGAGCAGCGCCGTCTGCACCGCGAGGTCGTGGGCGGGCGGGAAGTCTGAGGGCTTTTCGCCTCGGATGATGCGGGCCATGTCGCGGGCATCGTCGACGTAACGGGTGTACTTCGGCAGCTGGATCTCCTGTGTCCCGGCCTTGTATGTCCCCTGTGGTTTCGACAGGGTGATTTTCGCCGACGGGTTGTCGAGCGGCTGGATGTGAAACGTCCCCTCGGTGCCGCAGACGGTGAGGTGCCGCCGCGCGCCGCCGTTAATCTCGATGACGCTGGAGCGAATGGTGGCTGTCGCTCGCGGGTATTCGAGGACCGCCAACATGTTGTCGAGGAGCCGGTCTTCGCTGGATGCGGAGTGCCTCGGAAACGCAGTCACTGTCTGCGGTGCCCCGAGAATCCCGACCACCAGATCGAGCACATGGCAGCCGAGTTCGAACATCGACCCGCCGGGGTATTCAGCTAAGTTGCGACGGTCCGCGGCTCCGACGACCTTGCTCATTACGGTGTGGACTTCGAACACCTCGCCCAACCAGCCGTTCTTCAAGAACTCCCGCAGCAGCAGCACGCCCGGGTTGTAGCGGAACATGTACCCCATCTGGACCAAGAGCTGCTTCTGTGTGGCGATCTCCAGAATCTGTTTCAGGTCCGCCAGCGACTCCCCGGCAGGCTTGTCGATGTGAATGTGCATCCCGGCGTCGACACAGACGCGGGTATTCGCCAGTAGGTCGCGAACCCGCGTTTCAACTAGCACCGCTTGCAGACCCGGTGTGGCGAGGAGGGCCTCGCGGGTCAGCCATTTCAACCCCTGATAAGTGGGATCGGATTCGGCCCGTACCCGCAGCGTCTCATCCGGCTCGAAGACTCCCACCACCTCATAGTCGCCCGAAGCTCGATACACGCCCAGCTTGCTGGCATGGGCATGACCGACGCCGATTTGTCCGATCTTGATACGCGGCGGGCGAGCTGGGTCCGCCGCACTCGATGCGTGGGCAGAGGCGAACATCCCGCTGGCGATGGCGGCGGTACTCGTGAGAAACTGTCGGCGCGGGAGGGGCATGGGGGTCACCTGTGGAAGTGAAATTACGCCTTGCCGGTAAACAGTAACCCGAAGCGTCAGCGAGGGCGAGCGAAGCGAGACGCTTCGATCCAGTGCATCGCCCCTGCGAGCCAAGGGAAAGGGAGACGCACTTGGCGATTTCGTATTGTGGCTGCCCCTTCGGGGGGGAAGACGGCAGCTACTACGAGGCAGTGACCGCAATATGCGACTCTCACTCGGACTCGTGGAGCGTGCGAGACAGGCATTGGGCGAGCGGTCGGTCATAGTGTCCCCGTAAGACGGCCTTTCCAGGCCGTCTCGCCGCAAGAAATGCGACCGGACGGCCTGGAAAGGCCGTCTTACTCGGTAGGCTTCCTCTGGCCGCTCGCATTGACGAAACGTCATTCCGCTGCGCCCTCGCTGACACGGCGGGTTACGGGACTACTTCTTTCCGACTGCGGCCCCGATCAGGTTGAGGTACGCCTCGTCGATGGT
The DNA here is from genome assembly GCA_043743415.1 of Planctomycetota bacterium. Taxonomy (GTDB): domain Bacteria; phylum Planctomycetota; class Planctomycetia; order Planctomycetales; family Planctomycetaceae; genus TH-plancto1. The sequence continues at coordinate 6,396 of JAYTWO010000491.1, read as the reverse complement.
CAGCGTCACGCGCAGGCCATCGGACTCGGGGCGGATCACGAAGCGGAGGGCGTCGCGGTCGGGGTCTTTGACGGCGGTGCGGGCGGCTGCGGTGAAGTCGCGGGTCTTCTGGTCTTGTGCCAGGCTCAGCAGGCCCAGCCAGTCGGAGAGATGCAGATGGGCCTGCCCAAACGCGGCGGTCGTCTCGCGATTGGTCGTCTGCGGGACATCATCGGTCAAGCTCGCAAAATCTTCGAGGGCATCCTGGTCTCCCACGACCAGCCACAGCGTCGACGCTTCGGTCCCGATGTACAGGCTGGGCTTGCCGCCGTAGAACAGTTCCTCTTTTTTGCCGTCGTCCTCGCCCTCGCTCGACCTTCCATCAATGCGAGCAAAATGGATCCCTCGGGCTTCTCCGGCGTCGAGCGTGACCGCCGAGACCTTGTCGGATTTGCTGGCTTCGGGAAGGAGTTTCTTCAACGACTCGGAGAGCTTGTGGCCGTCCTCGATATGGATGCCGACGATGGCTGTCATTCCGGTTTGCGGCTCGCCGGTCAACTGGAGCAGGAGGTCGGCATCACCGGCGGCAATGGTCTTATCCAGGACATCAATCAGCGAGTTGACTGACGCCCGCTGCGGTTCGGGAATCGATTCGGTGGGATCCTTTTTGGCTCGTACGAGGCGGAAGCTTTCGGCTGCCAGACCTCGCAGATCCTCTGGCAAGACGGCGTGCAGATGCACCGCCGCGGGGACATCGGCGGTCGCGATCTGGGCCAGCGAGGACGGGCTGCCCGCAGAGAGGGTCAGGGATTGAACCACCTTCCCGGCATCCGCGAACTGCAACTTGGCATCGATCACGGCGGTGCGAGACTCGCGCGAGACCTTCAGACCGACCCAGACGGAGCGGACCTCGCTCATGACGGAGGCCACGGCACTGCGTCCAAGCCTGATCCCCTTCACTTTGGCTTGGTCATCTGGTTCCCGGCTCTTCTCCAGATGGCGGAGTTCCTGATTGCTCGCCGCCATCGCTCCGATCAGGGCGAAGTCCCACACGAGCCTCGGAACTCCCTCCCGACGAACCTGAACGACGAGGTCATATTGGCCACCGAGTGTTTCAGTGAGCGAGGCCGGGGCGGGCAGCGGCTGATCGAGCAGCTCTGACTTTTCCGAGATAAAAGCGTGCCCCTGGTCAACCAATACAAACAGCGTCTTCTCGGGCGTCTTGAACTCGAAACGATTCGGCTTGTCGGTCGGTTCGAGCGACAGCACATTACCCACTTGAGCCGTCTTCTGAAGAGCCTCCACATCGGTGACGGGGATGAACCCGACCACATCCGGGTCTTTCTTGCCGCCGCCCAGATCGAGCGGAAAGAAGACGAACGCCCCCGCCGGCTTTGTGCGGTCGATCCCCTCCAGATTGTTGAGGTTCGTCAGAAACCCCTTGACCACCTGCGACAGCTGGGGCTGGCCCCCGGCGGTGACGATGTAGTCAATGTCGTCCAGCACCCCGTCGATGCTGGAGAGGTACGCCACCGCCACCGGCTCCCGCGCGGGCTTCGCCTTCGGCGTTTCCGCGAACAGGATTCCGGTCAGGGCCGGGATGACCAGGCAGATCAAGCGAAGGCGATGCAGCATGAGATTTGGTCCTGGTAGTGGCAGGGGCGTACTCGATCTACTCCGGCTGGCGGCCACCGGTTGCGTTCGATTTGTGATTCGATGCGATTCAACACGAAAGCCCAGTGGTAGCAACCACTGGGCTTTCGTGTGTGTTCACATCCACGACTACTTCAACCGCAAATGCTGCACCCACGCTGGCGGCACGTTCAAAAACACCCAGTCGCGGCGGAACCGGTAAGCGTTGAACCGCTTGGTCAGGATCGCCTCAATCTCTCCCAGTCGCTGCCGATCTGGCCCCGAGGTGACGGCCCGACGCATCGGCCGCATGAACATGTACTCAAAAAAGCTGTACGTCCCGCCCGGAGCCAACAGTTTCAAACTCGCCTCGATCAACTCCTCGACCAGTGGTGCCGGGAAATTGTTGAACGGCAGACCCGAGATGATGATGTCGTACGGGGCCTCTGCTTTGAACTCCTGCAGCGGGCAGATGTGGACCTTGGAGACAGCTGCGACTTTTTTGTAGTCGGGATCGTGCAGGAACCGGTTGTTGAGGATCTGACCGAAGCTCTCGTTGATCTCGACGAGGTCAAACGTGTCCTCGGGATGGATGTGCTTGACGATGTGACGAGTCACCGCCCCCGTGCCCGGCCCGAGTTCCAGAACGCGCTTCGGGCCCTTGAACTGATGCAGAGGCCGCGTGGTTTGGTAGGCCAGGAAGCGGCTGCTGGGGAGGACAGCTCCGGTGGTGTAGAACCGCTGGCGGACCTGGCGAATGAAATCGATCTGGTCGCGAAAGGAAGTCATGACGGGTCCGAAGGGGATGAAATTCTGGGCGGCTCGGGATCCCGCTGAGCCTGCTGGATAATGTCGAGGCCGACGTGATCTGACCAGCGTTGGAGCAGCTTGCGTGTCACCGGACCGGGGGTTCCGACCCCGATTGCCCGCCGGTTGAGCCGAGTCACGGGCAGCACGCAGTAGGTCGTGGAGGTCACGAACGCCTCTTCCGCCTGGAACGCGGAGGCGAGTGTAATGTCGCCAACTTCATACGGAATTGCCAGTTCCCTCGCCAGTTCCTGGACGAACTGCTGGCTGATTCCCGGAAGTGAGTCGACCGCACGGGCTGTGCGAATTGTACCTCCCGAGACGACAAAGAAGTTTCCGCTATTTGTTTCGGTGAGATGGCCGCTCGCGTTTTGCAGCAGAGCGACCGAGGTCGGATCGAGCGTGCGGGCCTCGCGATCGGCGAGATACCAGTGCAGTCGGCTGCGGTATTTGATGCGAGGGTCGAGGATATCGGTGGGGATTTGGCGGATCGAGGGGACCGCTAGCGCCTGGCCGAGCCGGTATTTCTCCGCCCACTGGCCAAACGGCAGCGGGAACGTGTGGACGCAAACTGTCGGGGAATCCGAGACCGGGAACTCCCCGGCGTACATCGGAATCGCTCCGGGCGTGACGAAGATCACGACCCCCAGATCAGCGTGTGAAGACTCGCGGGACTCGTTTAACTGCCGCACGATCTCCGTGAGATCGTCGTCGGTCTGGGGAATGGTGACGCCCAGATAATCGAGGGCCTCCCGCAACCGGGCGAGATGCTGCGGCAGCCGAAACGGAACCCGCTGAAACGTGCGGATCATCTCGGTGACAGTGGCCCCCTGAACGACGCCGCGATCCCAAACCGGGAGCGCCGCCTGGTCGCCGGGGATGTACCTGCCATTGAAGTAAGCCAGTGGAGCGAGACGAGCAGGCATGCCCAGCGACCTCACCCAAAAGACTCACCGTGGGATGGGCTTCCAGCCTGTCATTCGGTATCACGCGAGATGCCGAAATGAGGAGGATATCGTCGCCTTACGCTCCGCGAAATGACGTTCTTTCGCGGAGCGAAAGACGACTCTGGTGATCGCCGCCATCTCATCCAAGAGCGCAGCCCCGCATTGCAGACTTCCGAGAGCCTGCCCACGCCGAAATCGCCACGACATTCCGCGAGCCGGTACGGATTCTAGCCCTTGCGATGCCGAATTCGAGCGCGCATACGTCGCTTCCTGCGACCGAGTTTACGACGACCCTTGCCGGTTTTCTTGACGCCCATTCCGACGCAACTCCCAGTGAACGATGCGGTTCCGATGTTGTTCAACTTGAGGAAACAATCCCCAAACGATCCACACAAAGGCGAATCGGCAAGGCTATCAAACCTCAGAATGAAAATCAACCGGGTAAAACGCGAATGAGAGAACCAAATTGTGTGCGTCACTCGGTTTGCCGATTTCGGGAACTGCGGGGCGTTGCGACTTGCCCGGCCCGTTCCTCGCGTTAATCTGTGGTGCCTCCCGAGCGTGGCTCGTGGAAACCTGTGCAGTTCCTGTTCGATCAGAAGTGACGGAGTCCCGGCATGCTCCCGGCTGATATTCGCAAGGTGATTCTCGCTATCCTCGGACGGATCGCGCCCGATGAGGATCTGTCCCATCTCGACGACAGCAAGCCGTTCCGCGAGCAGATGGAACTGGACAGCATGGACTTCCTCGACATTGTCATGGAACTCCGCAAGCTCTACCGCGTCCAGATTCCCGAGGCCGACTACCCCAATCTGATCTCGATGGACAGCACCGTGACCTACCTCACGCCCATGCTCAAGGATGTCCCCGCGTAGTCCGAGCGAGCGGCGGACGTCAGTCCGCCGTGCCGTGCGACCGTTGAGATTGGATCGCCAAATGGATTCTTGTAAGGCGATCGGTGGAGAAAGCTTAACGTGGGATAGGTTTCCAGCCTGTCAAGTTCGGCCAAAAGACAGGCTGGAAGCCTATCCCACGGGTCAGACAAGTCAGACCGCACACCTCACACGCTCTCACTACACGGGGGACTTACGTCCCCCGCTCGCTGCCTTCTGGCTGACGACTGAAAACTAACCACTGAAAACTCCTCCGTGCATTACCACACCCTTATCATCGGGGCCGGCATGTCCGGGCTGGCAGCCGGGATTCGGCTGGCGTATTACCAGAAACCGGTGTGCATTCTGGAACGGCACACGACGATCGGTGGGCTGAACTCGTTCTACCGGCTGCGGGCGAGGAATCACGATGTCGGGCTGCATGCGGTCACGAATTTTGCCCCGCCGGGGACACGAACCGGGCCGCTGGCCAAACTGCTGAAGCAGTTGCGGCTCCGCTGGGACGACTTCGCCTTGAGGCCGCAGTGCGGGTCAGCGGTCGCCTTTCCGGGGAAGAAGCTGCGGTTTACCAATGATTTTTCCGTATTGGTCGGGGAGATCGCGACTGCCTTTCCTCAGCAGATCGACGGGTTCCGGAGACTGGTGGCGACGATCGAGGGTTTCGATGAGCTGAATCTGAACCAGCAGGCGGTCTCGGCCCGGCAGGTGGTCAGCGAGCATCTCTCCGACCCGCTGCTGGTCGACATGCTCTTCTGCCCGCTGATGTTCTACGGCTCAGCCACCCCGCGCGATATGGACTTCAACCAGTTCGTGGTCATGTTCAAGAGCATCTTTAAGGAGGGTTTTGGCCGACCCTTCGACGGGGTCCGCCAGATCCTCAAATCGCTGACTCGCCACTACAAGGCCCTCGGCGGCGAACTCAAACTCCGCCACGGCGTCCAGGCGATCCAGACCGACAACGGGCGAGCCATCGGCGTCATCCTCGACGACGGCCGCGAAATCACAGCTGACAATATCCTCTCCACGGTCGGGTCGGTGGAAACGTTTCGGCTGTGCGGCGAGTCTCTCGCGGGCCAAACCGTCCCCGGCGACCACGGGCCAGTGGAACAATTCCAGCACGGGGCGATCTCGTTCAACGAGTCGATCTCCGTCCTCGATTGCCAGCCGCGCGACCTCGGCCACGGCGAGACAATTATCTTCTACAACGACTCCGAACGATTCACCTACGACGTGCCGACCGACCCGTGCGACCTTCGCAGCGGGATCATCTGCTCGCCGAATAATTTTCAGTATGACAACGATCAACAGCTCGAAGACGGGATCATCCGCATCACCGCCCTGGCCAACCCCGACTACTGGATGAGCCTGCCGCCGGAAGAGTACGCCGCCACCAAGGCCGAGTGGGGCACCAAAATCATCGACTCCGCCGTCCGCTTCATGCCCGAGTTCCGCAGCCACGTCGTCGACACCGACATCTTTACTCCCAAGACAATCCACCGCTTCACCGGCCACCTGAAAGGGGCTGTGTATGGAGCCCCGCGTAAGATCCTGACCGGCGACATGCCGCTGAAGAATCTCTATCTGGCCGGCACCGACCAGGGGTTCCTGGGCATCATCGGCTCGATGCTGAGTGGGATTACGATTGCGAATAATCAGTTGCTGCGGGAGTAGGTGCCAGCTTTGGACTCTGGTCAAAGCCTCTTGCTCAGGTCACGATCAGAGCGACACCGCAGCCGATACCGGCGAGATAACCGAGAATCGTGGCTGCAATTACCATCCTGTCGTTGGGATCGCTCATGCTTGCAGACCAAGCACTGCGAGCCATCGGCACGGCGTAGCCGCAACCAAAGGGGAATCAGATATCAGCTATCAGCGGTCAGCCAGAAACCTCACACCATCGGACGACCTCTGCACCCTGAAGGGGTGGCCCATCACAGCCCAGGGTCGCGACCGCAGGGAGCGCACCCTGGGTCAACGGGCCTCGCGAGAATGAACCCTGAAAGGGTTCCACACCGAGCCGCGCGAGCCGTGCCGAGCGGGTGGACAACCCCTTCAGGGTTGGCGTGCTCCGGCCAGCTTTCCCAGGGTGCGCTCCCTGCGGTCGCGACCCTGGGCTGGGGTGGACAACCCCTGCGGGG
>JAYTWO010000490.1:0-3713 GCA_043743415.1 Planctomycetota bacterium | reverse complement strand
CCCCATGTTGGCGTTGATCTTCGTCTTCGAGGCCCGCCCAATCGCCATCGGGTCGAGGTGGTAGGCGAGGTGGACCTTGTTCGCCGGGATCACCATGCGGCCCGCTGCGACTTCGTCTCGGACTTGAGCGGGGGTGAGGTGGCCTTCACGTTCGGCGACACGCTGCATCTCGGGCGTGATGATGCCGAGACGGGCGGATTCGAGTTGGGTGCTGGGCTTGTATCCAGCCGGACACGTCACCACTCGCAGCGTGGAATCTGACTGTTCAAATACCACACGATTCGCGCCGCTCACAAAGCCCAGGGGTTGCAACCCCTGGGCGTTCGCGCTCGTCCAGCCACTTGGCAAGAAATCCCAAGCCGTCTTCTCACTCGGCTGCGGCATCCCTGGCGTATCGGGCGAGGCGAACGTCCAGCGGCCCTCGACTCCGGGCGCGATCTGCCCCTTCTTCGCGAAGCTCCCGGGCGAAGTCCCCGCAGCGGTCGTGGAGGGGTTCTGTCCCAAGGGCGGCAGGGAGTATGCGGGCATCGAGTTCTCGTGTGACATGTCGTGTGGTCCTGGCGGGTGAAAGCCGCAGTCCGTGTGGCTGGATCGCTTCACAAATCGTACGGACTCCCGCGAGCGACCTCGTGGGCGACGCGGGAAGAACGGTGCGACTCATGCGACACAGCAGACCCTATCGTAGTCGTATGGAAAGCGGCTGCCAATCACTGGCTGTCGTTCGACAGGCGAGAGATGGAACAAATCAACCGTGGTTGCTGCCTGACGTGGCCGAGAACGTATTCCGTTCTCTCACCCGCCAGGGGCACGGTCCAGCGCCGCTCAATGAGCGCAGCGAAACCGCGGGAGAGACATCACCCGACGCAATTCTATGCCGGTGGGAGGGGAGCCGCTCGTCAAACCCACGGCGTGGAGTGTCGTGCCACAATCACTCGATCGGCGCGCTGCGCGGGAATGATCCCAGGACCGACAGGCGGACGGCCTTCTTTTCGAGGGCGGCGATCGCCTTGGCGACGGTCGGGTCTTTCTTGTGTCCCTCGAAGTCGAGGAAGAACAGATACCCCGACTCTGGTCCACGTAGCGGGAATGACTCGATCCAGGTCAAGTTGACCTTGAAGTTCTTGAACGACTGCAAGGCATCGGCCAGCGCCCCCGGAGCGTGCGGGATCTGCAACAGCACAGCGGTCCGGTCCTTGCGGGTCGGGACGGTTTCTTCGTCGCCGATGATCGCGAACCGCGTCACGTTGTGTGGGTTGTCCTCGATGCACTCGGCTACGATTTGCAGGTCGTACTGCACAGCGGCCTGCTTCCCGGCGACAGCTGCGGCCCCCGGTTTGTCGCGGGCGAGTTGAGCAGCGGTCGAGGTGCTGGTGACCTCGATCGTGCGGGCGCGGGGCATGTTGCGGGAGAGCCAGTCGCGGCACTGCGAGAGGGCCTGCGGCTTGCTGTAGATCTCGGTGATCTCACTGCGGGCCGAGCGGGACAGCAGGTTGTGGTGGACCGCGAGTTGGACCTCGCCACAGATGCGGAGCGGCAGCCGGGTGAACATATCGAGGGTGTCGACGATGCGTCCGTCGGTGCTGTTCTCGATCGGGACGACGCCGTAGTCGGCGTGCCCGCGATTGACCTCCTCAAAGACCGAAGCGATCGTATTGACCGGCACGAGGTCGGCACTCTTGCCGAAGTGCTCAATGGCGGCGAGGTGAGAGAAGCTGAACGGAGGCCCGAGGTACGCTGCCCGGACGACCTTGACGCGGCTGCGGGAGGCGCTGAGGACTTCGCGGAAGATCGACCGCAGCGTCTGATTCGGGATCGTCCCGCCGCTTTCGGCCTCAATGCGTTCCCAGAGTTCCTGGTCGCCGTTGGGGTCGAACCAGACGGAGTGGCGGTCCTTGAGGTCAGTAAGTTGCTCGACCGTCAACTCCATCCTCTTATTGAGGAGCAGGACGAGTTCCTTGTCGACAATCCGCAGTTGGGATTCAGTGGAGGCAGCTGTCTTTTTGCGGACGACAGTTTTGGGAGCCGCCTTGGCGGGAGCGGACTGACGCACGCTGACGGGCTTTTTCGGGGGGGCGGCTTTCTTGACGTTGCCGACCTGTGGCTTGGTGGGCTGAACCCGTTTGACGATCTTCTTGGCCATGAGAGCTTTCCAGCAGCGAAACCGGGTTCTGGGACTCCCTTCCGCTCAATCCAATCACGAAAACCCCGCCGGAGTCAGTGGTTCCATTCCACATTCCAAGGAGGTACCCCCCGCCGCAACTTCCGACCAATTCACTGGGAACGAACGGAACCTACGTACGAGCCACGGGTTCCGACAAGAATTCAATCGCATCAATCGATGTGAATGAACCCTCCGGGAACCAATTGTCAAGGCGAAACTTGTTTGTACAGCCGTCAGATCAGTCAGTCAAGCCGCTGGACCGGTGGCGGGGCGTCATAGACCGCAACTTGTGCGCCCGCCCCTCGCAGATTACCTAACTGGTATAGGTGTGACGTAACATCAACCTGGAAAACGTGTTACCGCTTCCGCATGGCCTGCTGAATTTCCCGGCGGGCGTCGTCGCTCTTGAGTTTTTCCCGCTTGTCGTGCAGCTTTCGCCCCTTGCCGACACCGAGTTTAATCTTCACAAACCCGCGTGAGAAATGGACATCCAGCGGAATCAGACTCATCCCCGACTCATCGGCCCGGGCCGCGAACTTCTCGATCTCCCGCTTCTTCAGCAATAGCTTGCGCGGCCGCCGGAGCGGATGGTTCATCAGGTTCGCTTGCGAATATTCAGCGATGTCGACGTTGTAGAGCCACACCTCGCCGCGTTCGACCCGGGCGAACCCCTCGTCGATCGTGATCTTATTGTTGCGGACGCTTTTCACTTCGCTTCCGGCGAGCATGATCCCGCAGTCGATCTCATCCAGGATCTCGTATTCGTGCGTCGCCTTCCGATTCCGGCACACAATCCGGTCGGGGTCGCCTTTGGTTTTGGTGCCTTTGGTGGCCATCAGTGGGTCGGTTCATCCAAGGGAGGGGCCAGGAAGTATACTCCGCATCGCCCCCGAGCGGGAGGATTCGTGTTTTGAGACAGACGGGTGGAAATAGTCACCCCGCCACCGGGGCATGTCCCCGTGGTTCCCGCGCTGGTGCGCGACGATAGCGCACCAGCGCGGGAACCACCCCGACAAATGGGGGGGGCGTTTTGTCGGACACGTCATCGTTCCAGGTTGCTGTCGGCTTCTCATTCCGGAACACAGCTCCACGGCATTCGTCTATGGACGTTTCATGGGTCATCACCTCATGGGACATCAACTTTCGGAGCCACTCAAGCAGACTGAGTCTCAACTTCCGTGTGACGATGGTCAGAGAGCACAAGCTGCGCCTGAGCACTCTTCGAAATGAAGATCATTCCGCGAGTTGAAGAGTCTAGCAGGAGCCTCCATTATTTCGCCCCCTGTGGAAACGGCACCGTGGTCATGCTCCCATACCCGCCCGGCCACTGAGTGGTGATGGCCACTTCGAACGCCTCGCCCTTCTCGGCCACGCGGTTCGCGGCGAAGTCGGCTTCGGTGGCGACCCAGATCTTGAGCAGGTACTTCCCACCGGGAATGCGGCGATCGTTCTTGCTGGCTTTCGCCATCTTTGTCGCCAGTTCGGAGCCGCGTTTCAGCGTCAGCGACATATGCTGCTGCCACAGTTGGCGGTCGCCAGCGATCCCCCGGTC
>JAYTWO010000489.1:0-2980 GCA_043743415.1 Planctomycetota bacterium | reverse complement strand
AAACCCACCCCCACCCCCCCGGCCCCCTCACGCGCCGGGGTTGGGGGAAAACTACAAACGATCAACAACCCCACCAGAAAAACAACAGGCCGTGACGTCCAACGCTCGCTGTCGATCTGCTTGTCCATACTCTTCGAGCTGACTCGACGTGACAGGCAACTCGTCGCACGGAATGAATTCCGTTCTACGGTGGTATCGCTCGGTTCGGTGAACGTGGTACGGTTCGTGGTGAACTTCTTTCGGGTTCGACGGTCTCCATCGTGGGGCACATCGGGCAAGCCGGATGTGCAAACTTCCCCTGGCATGGACATGATGGGGAATCCCCTGGTTGTCGTCTTTCGGTCCGCGAAAGAATGTCCTTTCGCGGACCGAAAGGCGACAATGTCAGTGGCATCAGGCACACTTCACCACTCACCACTCACCCATGCTCCCGGCACTCGACCGCAAAGCTGTTCGCAATTTGCTCCAGATGAAGGGGCAGTTTACGGCCATTGCGCTGGTGATTGCGTGCGGGGTGGCGGCGTTTGTGATGTCGCTGAGTACGCTGTCGACGCTGAAGCGGAACCAGGCGGAGTATTACGCGCGGTATCGGTTCTCGGATGTCTTCGCGCGAGTCACGCGGGCTCCACTGACGGTGGTCGAGCGGATCACGGAGATTCCGGGCGTGTCGCAGGTCGCGCCGCGCATCATGTCGGATGTGACGCTCGATCTGGAGGATCTCGCGGAGCCAGCGATCGGTCGGCTGATCTCGATCCCCGAGCATGAGCCACCGGGGTTGAACGGGTTGCACCTGCGAAGTGGGCGGTACATTGAGCCGAACCAGTCGGGCGAGGTAATCGTCAGCGAGGCGTTCGCGGAGGCCCACTCGCTCAGGCCCGGTGACGCGTTGCGGGCGATCATCAACGGTCGGGAGCGGTCGCTCCACATCGTCGGGATCGCCATCTCGCCCGAATACATCTTTCAGATTCGCGAGGGGGATGTCCTGCCCGATGACCACCGGTTTGGCGTCCTGTGGATGGGGCAGACCGACCTGGCTGCGGCGTTCGACATGCAGGGGGCATTTAACAATCTGTGCGTGTCAGTCTCAGCCGAAGCCAGCATCCCGGAGGTGATTCGCCGCATCGATCTGCTGCTCGAACCGTATGGGTGTCTGGGGGCGTACGACCGCGACGACCAGATGTCTCACAAGTACGTCCGCGACGAGATGGAGAACCTGCGTGGCATGGCCCGCGTCGGCCCAACAATCTTTCTGGCGGTGGCAGCGTTCCTGCTCAACGTCGTACTGACCCGGATGATCCAGTCACAGCGAGAAGAGATCGCAGCCCTCAAGGCATTCGGCTACTACGGCTGGTCGATCGGGCTGCACTACATGAAGATCACCGCCGTCGTGGTCGTCACCGGTGGCGTCGTGGGGACCGCCCTGGGCACGTTCATGGGGATGAAGCTCTCCGAGTTGTACACGACGCTGTACCGGTTCCCGCACCTCGACTTTCAGTTCGATACGCGAGTGGCGTTGTCGGCGTTTGGAGTCAGCCTGGCTGCGGGGGTGCTGGGGACGATTGGCTCGGTGTGGCAGGCGGTCCGGCTCCCGCCCGCCGAGGCCATGCGTCCCGCCCCTCCCGGTGATTTCCGCGCGACGATCCTGGAGCGGATGGGGTTCCAGCGCTTCCTGCCGCAGACGATGCGGATGATCCTGCGGAGCCTCGAACGCCATCCGATCAAGTCGGCTCTGTCGTGCCTCGGGATCTCGACAGCTGTGGCGGTGATCATTCTGGGGAGCTATGCCAAGGACGCGGTCGACTACGTGATGGAGTCGCAGTTCCGGCATGCCCAGCGGTATGACTTGCTGGTGACGTTTATTCGCCCGACCAAGGCGGACGCCCTGCACGACATCGAAAACCTGCCGGGGGTGCATGCCGTCGTTCCGATGCGGTCTATGGCAGCCCGCGTACGCTCGGGCCACCACTCGCGGCGAGTGGCGATTCAGGGGCTGCCGCCGGGGAACGAGCTGTTCAAGGCCGTCGACGTGCTCCGTCAGGAGCAGCCGATTCCGGAGGACGGCGTGCTGATGACCACCAAGCTGGCCGAGGTGCTGGAACTGGAGATCGGCGACTTTGTGACAGCCGAGATCCTCGAAGGAGACCGCCCCCATCGCCAGCTGAAGCTGATGGGGGTCGTCGACGATTTCTCGGGACTGTCGTGCTTTGTGTCGCTGGAGACCGCTCACCGATTGATGCGAGAGGGGGACTCGCTCTCGGCAGCGTGCGTCACCGTCGACAGCCAGCGGGTCAATCAAATGTATACCCAACTGAAGAACCTGCCGCAGGTCGCGGGGGTCTCCATTAAGGTGGCCATGATCCAGAGCTTCCGCGAGACTGTGGCCGAAAATCTATTGCGGATTCGGATGTTTAATGTGGCGTTTGCGACGATCATCGCCTTCGGAGTGGTTTACAACGCCGCCCGCATTTCGCTGGCCGAGCGCAGCCGCGAACTGGCGACCTTGCGCGTGATCGGGTTCTCGCGGGCCGAGATCTCCGGCATCCTGCTGGGGGAACTGGCGGTGCTGACGGTGGCCGCACTGATTCCCGGCATGGGACTGGGATACTTGTTTTGCATCGTGTCGACGCTGACGCTCAACACGGAGATGTACCGCATTCCGCTGGTGATCAACCCCTCGACGCACGGGTTTGCCTGCGGAGTGATCGTGGTGGCGGCGATCCTGTCGGGGCTGGTGGTGCGAAGGCGCTTGGACAAACTGGATTTGATCGCGGTGCTGAAGACGCGGGAGTAAATGGTGACAGATTCGAGGAGTGTTCCACCTTTTATTCGTACTACTCACGTCACAAATTTGCGCACGCTGCGCAAATTTCATGCGGCTTGGGAGAGGCTTTTCGCGGTGGCTTGGCGGGCGGGCCAGCGCCCCGTAGGACGGGCACATTGGCCCGTCCCCGCTGTGTCTGACCCGCCAGAACGAGTCCAC
>JAYTWO010000488.1:0-10779 GCA_043743415.1 Planctomycetota bacterium | reverse complement strand
GTCTTATCGGAATTTCAACCAGCGGCCAAGTAGTATGAAGCACAGCCAGCCAAACTGGTGGGAAGCATCTGCAACCCACCAAACGCTGGTGCCCAAGTACCGATCGTGTGTCACCAACCTGTTCATACACAACACCCCGTGGAGGCTAACGCCCCCACGGGGTGTTTGTCGTTTTTTGGGTATGTATGTTATTAGGCGATTGGCGGATGAATCAATACCGTGGGGTAGGCTTCCAGCCTGTCATTCTTAACTGAGACGACAGGCTAGAAGCCTATCCCACGGGTAAAATACGAGTTGCCGCTCGCCTGATCGTTCGAACGGATTGAATTCCCCGGTACACTGAATCACTCCTTGACCACGTAGTGGGCCTTCGCTCTATCGCCTGCTCGTCTGGTTAGAAGTGCAAACCATGCGTCCTGCAACGCCCATTCGAATCCCGGAGTCGGCTCCCGATCTCTTGAAGATCGCTTGGAGGTGGGCGTCTGGAGCCAGTCCGCGCAGCCTGGAGCTTTCCATATGGAGCTGAGGGCTGTCGCCCGGGGTAGAATGGCGACCACATTCCCTCAGAAGTCTTTGGTGACGCGATATTTGCCCGCTCGCCTCAACGGAAGTCTTCAGTGGTTAGGACTAATCGATCATTGAGTGTCTGATTGTCGTGGATCGCTCCGCGATCCAACGTTGGCTTACGGAGCAAACCACGACAATAGATGATCGAACGATCCTGAGTCGTCCGACAAGTCCAGGGGTAGCCTCCTCTGGGCGATGGCGTATGGCGATTGGCCGTCTCGCATATTTTCGCATTTGCCCCCTGATTCGAGTTGCATTTCCCAGCCTCAGTTGCGTACGCTTGAACGATCTTTTCGTGCCTCCTCTCGGAATTTGAATCATCATGAGTGAGCAAATCGTTCAGTGCCCCGGCTGCGGTGTGAAACTCAAGCTCAAGGAGGATCGTGTCCTGTCGGCGGATGCGGATTGTCCGAAGTGTGGCGTGGCCCTGTTCAAGAAGGTCAAGCCTGCCAGCGGCCCCAACCGGAGCAACTCCGGGCGACCCACTCCGGTCGCCCCTCCCACTCGACCGTTAAAGCCCGCGTCTCGACGGCCACTCCGCGATGAGGTGGAGGAGGTTGAGGACGATTTCGAAGAAGAGGAAGTACGGCCCCGTTCACGGTCCCGCCGCAAGGGACGCTCCAGTTCAGGAGGAGTCCCCGGTTGGGCCATCGGGGCCCTCATCGGCGTGCTGACCGTTGGCGTGGTCGTGGGGGTCGTGTTGCTATTGCCGAAGGGCGGGGGCAACGCTGTGGCTCAGCAACCGGCGGCCGCCGTTCCGGCAGTGGCCCCAGCCCCAGCCACTGGCACCGCGCCCACAGCAGGTGTCGCGACTCTGCCTACCACCGGAACTCCTGGCACTCCGGCAGCGTCTCAAGCGGCAATGATTCCTGTGGGCGACGGGAAGAGTACCCCGTCCGCCACTCCCCCGGTGACCGCTTCTCCCGCGGTGATCCCCTCCACGCCGGTTGCGGCGGCTGGGGCGATCGTCAAGTATCAACCAAAGCCAGACTCGCTGCACTATTATCACTTCGAGGTGGTCGGCGACTTCGATCAGTATTCGGAGAAGTCAACGGGCAGTTGCATGATGACGGCCCAGAAGGCTGTCACTTCGGGCTTTTCGATTCGCAAGGAGAGCCAAGAAGGGAGCGGGACCGGTTTCGTCGTCGGCTCCAACGGCGTGATCGTGACCTGTGCCCATGTCGTGGACGGTACCGAGACGATTCAGGTGGTCATTGGTGGTCAGACGTATCCGGCGACGGTGCTGCACTCGGACAGCGCTCTCGATCTGGCGGTCATCAAGATTGAAGCCAACGGGTTGCCCGTCGTACCGCTGGCCAACTCGGATCAAATCCAACTGGGGGAATCGCTGCGTGTGATCGGCTTCCCGCTCTCAGACGTACTGGGCACCGGGATCAAGGTGACGCAGGGGACGGTCTCGGGGATTGTCGACAAGGATGGGCAGCGGCAGATTCAAACAGACGCCACAATCAATCCAGGGAATAGCGGTGGCCCCGTATTCAACACTCGGGGTGAGGTCATTGGCATTGCCAGTGCGAAACTCGCCGGAGTGGCGATTTCTCAGGTCGGGTTCTGCGTCCCCTCCAGCACGCTGTCCGGGATGCTGCAGCGACAGGGGATCGTGCTGGCACCGCCGGTCGCGGGCCAGGAGATGGAAACTCCAGCGCTGGTGCAGAAGGTGTCGCCCGCCGTGGCCTTTATTAAGGTCAAAGTCAGTGCCGACAGCCAGGCGCAAGTCGGTTTCAGATATGTGGCGACCATGCACTCGCACAAGGATGCCAGGGGGTCGCTCATCCGGGGGTTGGATCGGAGTCTGCCCGCACATGAATCGGGGAACCTCTCCCTGACGGAATTCGGCCAGCCCGTGGAACTCTCCGAAGGCAACTACGCCCCGATCATCATGTCGCGGCTCCCGTTGTTGCCGTTCGTGGAACTCTCCAAGTCAGGCCAGGCCGACTGGACCAACCAACGGGAAATTTCGATCGTGCGGGAAGAGCGGAGTGAAGGCCCGACCCCTCGATTCCGTCAGCGTTTTGGTCGTTTTGGCAGCCCAGACCCCGGAGAGCAACCCAAGGTGGTGGCGATCCAGAAGGCGATCGAACGCGATCAATTTCACGTCACGACCAGCAATGCCCAGCAGTTGATCCTCAGCCGAACCTATGAGCTGAAGACGACCGATGGCAGCGAGCCAGCAATTGTGCTGACGGGGACTGGCAGTTGGACTTTCGATCGGGCGGAAGGCATGCCTGTCGCATCAGACCTGAAGGGGACTTACAAGGTGACCGTCTCCGGCGTCACGATCACGATCCCGTATACCGTGAATATCTCGCGCTGGACCCAGGCTCAGATGGATGAGTTGCAGGAGAAGTCCGCCCTGGCGAAAGCGGGCCGCGACAAAAAAGAGGAGCGGATGAAGCAGGGTTTGCCTCCCGAGGACAGCGACGCCACCCGTGTGTTCACCGCCAAGTCTTGGGGCTACAAGACGCTCGCCATGTCCCCCAATAGCAAATCGGTGGCCTTCACCGAACACGACAAGGCGCTGCTGGTCCACGATCTGGCCACCGGAAAAGAGATCGATTCCAAGGCGGGGTTGGAAGATCTCGGGGCACCGAGTGCGTCGATCTACTCCCCGGATGGAAAGTATCTGCTCGTGGGTGGAGCCAAGGGGATCATCCGCGTTTGGTCGGTGGATGACGAAGGTGAACTCGACAGCCTCGGAGATTTCGTCGGTCACACCCAAGAAATCCAATCGATGGAAGTCCTGCCCGACAATAAGACCGTCATTTCCAGCGACAGACAAAAGCAGGTGCGGGCCTGGAGCCTGATCGATCAACGGGAGCTGTATTCCATTCCCGAGCTCAAGGACGAAGCCGTCGAGATTGGCATCGCAGCGGATGGAAAGAATGGCATGCTGGTCGCCACGAACAGTGAGGTGTCGACGTTTGAACTTTCCAGCGGCAAAGTTTCCTCTCGGAAGTCAGTGTTCAAGTCCCACCATGGCAAAGTGGCCCTGATCTCTCCGGATGGCAAGCTGCTGTTCATGCCGGATACCTACAAGGTGACGTGCCACACACTGAAAGGCAACAAGCCCCCCGAGGTCATTGACCTGGGCGAGATTCCGTGGTCGCTGGCGTATTGCCCGAAGACGGATGAGATTATTGCGGGCGGGGCCGGCAAGATTCACGTTTGCGACTGGAAGAAAGAGACCCGCACCGCCGTACTCCGCGCAGGGAGTGACACCAGCGGCTATGTGCAAACCGTGGGGGTCTCTCCGGATGGCCGCTTCGTGACCGCCATCGGCGGTCCTGGTGACAAGAGTCTGTTGATCTTCGACCGCCAGGCCGGGTCGAAACCCGCGTCGGACGATCAGTCCGATGCCAAGAAGGCGGTCCCGCCCGTGAAGGATGACGAGAATCCGTTTCAGTGAGTTGCTGAATGCTCCGAGCCACCGACGCCAGCCGGAAGGGAAGCCATCAGCAGTCAGCCATCAGCCAGAGGGGCAGGACTCAAGAGTCGCAACTCTAAACCCTGAAAGGGTGGCACATCACAGCCCAGTGCTTTATCCAAGCGAAAACGACGGGTCGCAGAATTCGTAAGAATTCTGCAACTCCCCAAGTTCAAGTGGATCGCCCACTACTTGACCACCAGCTTCGCACGCTGAGCGGCCACGCCGATGCGGGCGATGGTGCCGGTGTTGAATTCCAGGAAGTCGGACTCGATCCCGTCCGAGAAGATCACGCCGTTCTCGGGCGTCTTGGACTCCAATTCGATCAGGGCTCCTTGGTTCAGGACGCCCGCGATCAGAGAGGCACCGGATGTGCGGCTGACGAACGGTTCGCGGACGGCCCACAGGAGTTGGGGGTCTTCCCACTGGAGTTGGCGGCGAAGGCTGGCTGGGTTCACGATCCCCAGCGATTGGGCGACCCCCACAGCCATGTTGAACACCGACGACATCCAGCCCGACGACCCGGCTCCGGTGGAAACGAGGACGCCGCTGGAGGATTGTTGCTCCTCGCGGTCCCCCACGCGGAGTCGGTAGCGAGCCGAGACGTGCGACTTCACGCCGATGAACAGGTCGTTGAAGGCCAGCATCTTCTGGCCATCGTGCAGCGTCACCTCGGCCAGCGTGATCGAGCGAGTTTTCGCCTGGCGATTGAGGACTCGCAACACCGCTCCCCGCGCCTCGTGAATCTGAAACGGCAGGAGTATCCCATCGAACCTTGCGGGGTCGGGATTGACTGCCACGATCGGCACGTTGCCGACATACTTTGCCGTGTTCGCCACCAGCCCGTCCTGGCCGACGACGACGACGGCCTCGCAGAGACCAAAGTCATAGGTCGGCACATACGCCCGGTCGATCACATGCAACGGCATCCCGAAGTCGAGTTCGCGGTTCAGGAAGGCCACCGATCCCTGATACGTCTCATCCTCGTCCTCAATCTCCAGCATCAGGCTATCGACAGCTTCGTCTTGCGCGGCCTCAGCAGCGGCCAAATCCCCGGCCTGGACGGCGGCAGCCACGCGATTTCGCTTGAAGTTGAAGCCCAGCATGCCCTTGGTGGACCAGCGTTTGAGCAGTCCCTTGAGCCGGGTCTCGCGCGTGACAATCGTGATGCGAGGGGTGAACTGGGCGGCCATGTCTTTCGCCTTTGATCGTCCGCAGAGTCGCCTCTGTGGGTGGCGTCTGGCTGAGTCGACACGGATCATGACAGGCTGGAAGCCTATCCCACTACTTCGATCGACGCGAATTCGAACTGGAACTGTGGCCAGAGGATGGGTCGCGAGGCAAGAGAGCCTGGAGCAGATCGGGAGTGATATTCAGTTGCCCGATCTTTTCGGCATTGCGAGAGAGCTGGTCAAAGGCCGATGCGACCATCGTCGAGGCATCGGCGTTTCCCTGCATGGCCAGGAGCGTCCGCCAGTCGACATCGCGAACCGGGGCGAGGATGGCTTGCAGTGCCGCTCCCCGTGAATCGGCCTCTTTCCGTTCGTTGGCGACGCGGGTTTCGACCAGTGACGAACGCAGTTCCTCGACGGCAATCTCGGCCGCCATGTGAGCCTCCTTGACCTGCCGCTGCTTCTGGGCGACGGCGATTTCGGTTTGCAGTTCGTTTTCGCGAATCGTGCGTTCCAGTTGGACCGAGGCATTGCGGCGGGCGTAGATCGCTTCGTCGGCCTGCTTGAGGAGCAGCTCGCGGGCTTCCGTCTGGAGGGCCTTGGCCATCTCGGGGTCGGCCTTGATCGAGGCCACCGTCACCTCCAGCACCTCGATCCCCAGTTGCGACACCGTCCCCGATTGCCCCAGCGACGACCGAATCTGCATCACCAAGCCGTCCGATGACCCGAGCAACTCTTTGAGCGGCTTGGCTTGGATGAACGACCGGGCTGCGGTTTGCATGGCCTGCACCAGTCGTTCGCCGAGTTTGGAGGGGTCTTCGCTCTGATACCGACCGCGCACGTCGACCGTGTAATCGAGCAGGGAGGCCAGTCGAGCGGCCTCGGTCACGCGGTAGGTCAGGTTCCCCTGCACGGTCACATCCTGAAAATCGGACGAGACCTCCGTAAACGCAAACGGCGCATCGACGCTGGAGACTGGAACCAGCGCCATGACTGTGGTCGGCGCGAAGTACAAAAACGACAACCCCGGCCCCTGACGGACGATCTTGCCAGCCTTGGATTGAAGGACATAGGTCGTGGCCGGCACCTTCAGATATCGAAAACCCAACACGGAACTTCCCCTTCACTGCGGTCCCACTGCAAACCTCACACCTCGCGAGTCCCCCACAGACCGCACATCGTCTTTACAAATCTATCCCATGTTTAACCTCTCGCTAGGGGTAAGCATCCACGATTCTCACGCGACTCCGGTCCACATCCGCCGGCCTGACCGACTGTGACCCATCAGACACTCGTCCGAGCGGTGAACGATGACGATCATCCGCGTTCGACCTCGAATCCTTTGCGAGAGTCGCGGGCGGTCAACTTCTGAGCCTGGGGGTCGTTGAGAATCAGTTCCTTCGCCGGATCCCAGGTGATCTGGCGGTTCAGGCGGGCGGCAATCCCGGCCAGGTGACAGGTGGACAACGCTCGATGATGGCTGAACACATCCGAGATCGGTTCTTTGCGGTCCCGGACTCCCTCGAAGAAGTTGCGGAAGTGATCGACGAGCGGGCGGTTCTTGTACACCTCTTCCAAGGCTCCGCCGGGTAGCGGGTTGGTCGACAGGTCGTCGACCGGCTTTCCCGTCAGCTTGCCCCGGTTCACGAAGATCCGTCCTTCCGTGCCCTCGAACAGAATGCCGTTGTCTCCGTCGTGACGGATCTCCAGTTCGACCCCGTCGGCATATGTCGCCAAGATCAGGAACTCCGTGGCGGTGTTGTACCGGGATGGGTCGACCGGATACCCGTCCTTGAACTCCACGGGATGGCGGACCAGCACGGGATTGACCGTGACCGGACCGGTGTCGGTCTTCCCCAAACCCCAGGTCGCAATGTCCACATGGTGTGCCCCCCAGTCAGTCAGCTTGCCGCCCGAATAGTCGTACCACCAGCGGAACTCGTAGTGACAGCGGGACCAGCTGTGTGTTTCGCCGTTGTTGCCTGCGAGGTAGCGGAACGCCGCCTCGGGAACGGGCCCCTGCCACAGATTCCAGTCGAGGTGCGGAGGCGGGGCTGCCACGGGAATCTCGGGACTGGTCGGGGCACCGCCGATGCTGCAAGTGGCCTTCTTCAGTGTCCCGAGGCGGCCCGCGCGAATCAGTGCGATGGCCTTGATGAACTGCTCCTCGCTGCGTTGTTGGGTTCCGATCTGCACGATGCGTCCGGTCTTCTGGGTGACTTCGCAGATCTCTCGCCCTTCGGCAATCGTGAGCGTCATCGGCTTTTCGCAGTAGACATCCTTGCCCGCCAGCAGGGCTTCAATGGCGATCTTCGCGTGCCAGTGATCGGGCGTGGAGATGTGGACAATGTCGATGTCACCCTTGTCGAGAATCGCCCGGTAGTCGGAATGACGGGTGGGCTCTGTGCCGGTCCACTCTTTGACGATTCCAGCTGCCAGATCGCGGCGAGTCGTGTCGGCATCGCAGACGGCGACGTAGTCTCCATACTTGCGAAAATCGGGAGCCGAACCCCAGGGTCCACTGATGCCGGTGGCCTTCTGGCACCAGCGGCTGCCGGTCCCGATGGCTCCGACGCGAGGCCGCTCGATCGCCAGTTCGAACCCGCTGGCTCGTTCGGTGCGATGGAGCAGCAGCGCCGTTGCAGCCAGTGTCACGGAGGATTTGAGAAGACCGCGACGCGACAGATGGGGAGCAGGCATGAAGCTGAGCCCTGATGGTTCAGTGAGTCCCTGGACACGACCCAGTGGACAGCATTCTGGTCGGAAAAGCGAGTGTGTGAGGGGCCAACTCCACCACAAATCCCCAAACGACGATGGACTGGCTCCGTCGAAGTCGAGACGGTCTGGTCAGGAGGCTTGGCGCATGGCCGTGCTGGATGTGTGGCAGCGATCATCCACTGGGCCTCTCGCAAAGCCTCCACACCCCGGCCACCCCGCCGTTGTGCTGAGGCGATTCAAGGTGTCAATCACCGTGCTTGAAAACATTTCGCTGTGTTCTGGTCGTAAACCGGTTCCTGACGCCATTTCGTGAACCGACAATCGCCCCATCAACGATCCCCATCACGAAGTCGCCCCTGCCGTCGAAGTTCCATCGCGACGAAGGGGGACTCTCTCTCCAATTTCCAGAGTGGAATCGGCAAACCCTCTTTACCAATCAGGTACTCTTCGGCATCTGTTTCTCGCTCCCGACATCGATTCGGTTCATTCAGCTTCAAGCGTTTGATGGTGTCCTGAATTCTCATCCGCAGCGGCTTCGAAAGATTTTTATTTGGCAGCACTTGAAACCCTACCAGCTCCAGTTGGAACCAGCCATTCTGGATGTCAGCCGGGTCAAGTACATCTCCGAAATCCAACTTCAGCGAATTCAGCCTTGAACAAGCCAGTCGGTAGTTCTTCCATTCGTAGACTTTGTCCCAACTCTTCGATTTCGGGACCATGTGGTCCACTGACCCTGCTCCGGTCTCAGCATGAATTCGAAAGCATGAGTACGCACAAATCTGATGATATTCTTGCATCATGTCTTTGATCGCCAATCGCCAATAGGGGGGAAACTTGTCTGGCTTGATCGCTGCTCGACTGGCAGCACGATATGAAATAGGCTTGCCATGCGTACGAGGTGGGTTAGGAATCTCCCCGACCATTTCAGCGATGGCCAGCAATCCGGGCTTCCGAACAGTGTCGTCGAACGTCGCTGGCTCGTCCGCGAGTTCAACGCGAATCATCGCAGCACCTTGTCGTTCAGAAAGTGATCCGACCATCGAACCCAAAAGCGATCGGTCTCACCGAGACATTTCTGGAGTTCTTTGGTCACTTCCTTGATCTTGTCAGCCTGCGGCTTTGCCAGTCGCAAGACTTCGAGTGCCGCCAAAACTGCGTGTTCCCCCTCCGGAGAACGTTCTGTCGAGAGATCGAACGCATCGCTCATCAGCCAGTTCGAGGCAATGCCCAATCGCACAAACGGGCGATTTTTGATTTCTACCTGTCCCGTTTTTCGATCGAGGTCCATGTCGAACCAAGCGTCTTGTTCGTGATCAAAGAGCGGTTCAGCTGACACCATCACTAACGGAGAATGCGTCGAGGCAATCAATTGGATCTCGGCGGACTTGTGGATCACCTTGATCATCTTGATTAGCGAGTTGAGTATCGTCCTCTGCCAACGGGGGTGCAAGTGGCATTCAATTTCGTCAATCAGAAAAACCACTTGTTGTGTTCGGTCTTCGCCCAACAATTCTGCGGCTCGTATATGCTCAGACCATGTCCACGTGAGCATATACGCCAACTGGGCAATTCGCCGGATACCCGCTGAGGCATGCAGTATGGGAGCCGCGGGTCCGTTTCCGATATGGATGGTGGGAATATCCCGTGAGTCGTTGATCGAAATGCGAGTGGAAGGCCCTGCCCGCAATTTGTCTTCCGGATCAGAAGATGGCGAGAGTTGGTCCAGCACTGCGTTCATGTTGCGAGATTCGAGACTCTTTGAGGCGATCCAGCCCGCCCAGTCGTCAATCAACCCTTTGCAGACGCGTACTGGGGTAGTGGTTCCCTTGACAGTCCTGTCCGACCCATCCAGCACCTCATTCGAAGTGAACACGTAACCGGGCAGCCGGTCTTGCTCGTCAACCTTGCCTCCCGTTTTCCAATAATTGCGGGCCGGATCCCAAACGGAAAAGCCTCCATCGGCCTGTGCATAAATCACGAGTCCGGGATTCCACGGTCGCCCGGATTTGCCGGTCCAGGCCTGATCACGTGCAACGTACTGACTTTGATACTCAACCTGCTTGGTCTTCGATCCCACCCGGAACCCAATCGTAGCTGGCTTCTTGGCGTCGGTTGGACGGCCCATGTACCCGCTCGTCAGGTTCGAATTCAACTGTTGCGGCCACTTGCGGGTGAGCGCCCACCAGATCGTGTCCAGCAGGAAACTCTTTCCGAGGCCATTGTCACCCGTGATCAGGTTCAGCCGTGACCCAAATTCCAACTCCATCTCTGGGGCTGGACCCACGTTGGTCATTCTGAGCGAGTGCAGCATGAGTCATTCACCCCCTCGTAGGAAATCTCCAACCGATTCCGAATCTGGTTCAATATCAGATCGTCCGCACGTCCGTGACATACCCCGCCAGCGCCGCAGCCACCACCATCGCCGGACTCATCAGCAGCGTCCGGCCCGTCGGCGAACCTTGCCGGCCCTTGAAGTTGCGGTTCGACGACGACGCACAAATCTCGCGGCCCACCAGCTTGTCGGGGTTCATCGCCAGGCACATCGAGCAACCCGCTGCCCGCCATTCGAAACCGGCTGCGGTGAAGATCTTGTCGAGCCCCTCGCGTTCGGCTTCGGCGAGGACTTGCTGGGAGCCGGGGACGACGAGGGCCTTGACGCCTGGGGCGACTTTCTTGCCCTTCGCGATACGAGCGGCTTCACGGAGATCCGAGATGCGACCGTTGGTACACGACCCGATGAACGCCACGTCGATCTTCAGACCCTCCAGCGACTGCCCCTCCTTGAGTTCCATAAACTCCAGCGCCTCGCGCACGCCGACTTGATCTTCAGCGGGGAATTTCGACACAGCCGGGATCGGCTCGCTGATGCCCACCGAC
>JAYTWO010000487.1:0-5379 GCA_043743415.1 Planctomycetota bacterium | reverse complement strand
GAGGCGGGCTCTGCTGGGAAGCCACCAGCCAAGGAATATCCTGACTTCCGCTGCGTCAATGGCGTGTCAGGCCCTGGCCGGGATTCTCAGCCAGGGCCTCTGGCGACGCCTCTGGCCAGTGGACATCGGAACCATGCCTCCCTAAATCCATAATCCGTCAGGCAATCCGAAACACCCCAAATGGTGCGATGAACCCGAAATGTTGCCGATTCCGCCGTCTGTGGCAAGAGGGGTTAACAGTTAGCACCTCGTTAGTGGAAAACTCAGGACTGTCTTCGACTACCGAAACTCCAGTTTGAGCACATCCGCCTCCCAGCGTTTCTGGAAGTCGGCCATGTCCTCTTCGCCGAGAACTGTCTTTAACGTCTCGTACCCGGTGGGGTCGGTGTCGACGTTCTGGACGAAGGCGTGGTAGTACTTGGCCAGCAGACCCCGCTGTTGCAGGGAGTAGCACAGGTAGCGGGCCTGGGAGTAATTGGTCCCTTTGTCGCGGTTGTAGAACTCGTTCGTCGTCGTGCGGCACAGCTCCTGGAACGTCGGCACTGAGGACTCGCCGATGGCCTCCTGCAACCCGGCCAGTCGCCAGTTGGTGAGGCCCACAATCTTGCCGTCGCGCTCGGCGGACTGCTCGTACAGTGACGCCAGTCCCTCGTTGAACCACGATGGGCAATCCGGGAAGTTCGAGGCGATGAACGGATGCACGATCTCATGCACCAGCGTCCCGCCGCCGGTCGAGATGTTCATGAACAGCGCTTTGTCCGTCGGCGAGTAGAACCCGAACGGCGTCCCCGGTTTGTCGTCCGTCAGCTTCTCGGTGTACTCCTCATAACTGGGGGCATCGCGGAACAGCCAGATGTCGATGATGTCGGTCGGGTCTTTCGTGAAGTATTGCCGCTTGAGCCGCTCCACCGCCCACTGGACCGTCTGCTCCGACCGCAGCTGGACCTCCTTCGGCTTCTCATCACCGACGACCACGAACGGTTCCTGGATCACGATCGTGAACCCCGCGTGGGGCAACCGCTCTCGCAACCCCATGATGTGCTGAGCGTAATCGGCGGGGGTGAAATCGCCTTTCGTAGCTGCGGTGGCAGTCGGGAGTTTGGAGGCATCGAGTCGCAGGCGGACCAGTGTCCACTTGTCGGGGGCATACTTCAGCGGCCAGAGCTTCAGGAACATCGACCGAGCCATCCGCAGATCGGCCCCATCGTCGAGAGCGGGGTCGTGGTACAGGACTTCATCGGTCTGTTGGTCATAGCCGAACACGAGCCGGAAGTGCTCGGTGGTCCCCGGCTGGTCGTCGAAGTGTGTGCAGGCGATCGACGGGATGCCCTTCTGGAGGTCGGCATGCATCTCGGCGAACGCCTTGTCGAGACCGGCCTCGGCGACGCTGACCTTGATCGTCGTGAACACCGGGCCGATCTTGAATCCCATCTTCCGCAGAGCTGTCGACAGCTCCTTCGTGTAGCACCCGCGTCCGAGGAGCGGATCGAGTCCCGACTGGTCGAAGACGTAGTCCTGGTCGACCGTGGCCTTCTGCTTCCGCAACCACATCTCGGCGCACGCCTCGCCGCAAAAGTCGGGCTTCTGCTTCACATGCGAGATGCCAGAGATGGAGACGGAGGGCAAGGGGCCTGCGGCTGAGGCATGGCCCGAGGCCATGCACAGCCCCAAGGCCAAGGCCAATGCCAATGCCGCGCATGTGGTCAACCGAAAACTTGACAAGCCGACCATGTTCGTTCCCTCCGATGTGGTTCACGGTTACGAATCATCCGTGAGACCTGTGGACCGACGCAGATCAGAGTATCACACACTGCGGAGACTTCCGTCCAGATTTCTTGCGGGGAGTTTCGCAACACCAATTGCTGATGGATTGCCGGAGTTGATCTATATTCGTGCAGTGTTCGCCGCGATGGTCCGGCTGCTTGGCCAGGGGCTGTGCGGATGTCATTGAGCGACATGGACTTCGGGGTATAGAGGGCCACAGTGCGTTACAAAACCGCATTCGCCCAGGGGTTCCAGACGGCCCAGTACTTGTCCGTTCACCAGGCCGGTGCTGGTGTGTGCTGGTGCCTTGTCAGCGCCAAGAATTGGGGTTGTGACAGGGCCGCCGGGGAGGGCGAAGCTCCGGCTGAGCTGTGACGCGGGATTAGAAGAACCCGCCGCCACCGCCACCGCCCCCGCCACCGCCTCCGCCACCACCACCGCCTCCGCCTCCGCCTCCGCCTCCGCCAAAGCCACCGCCGTTGTTGCCGTTGCCGACGCCGTTCAGCGTGTGACGCATATACATCGTCTCGGCCTCCCGCGAGTTGTAGCCGGGACCGTATGGGGTGGCGACGACCGTGCGTTGGGGCGCATCCGGATTGCCGAGGTCACTCAGAATCTGAGTGACCAGGTTCCGCCGCAGCATGTCGAGTTCGGGATCGGAGTTGTTCGTACTCCGCTCCACCACAACCGGGAACGGCTGGCTCCGCATGCGGGCAGCGATCTCCAGGATCTTGTCTTTACCATCGGGTGTCAACGTGGCAGTGCTGCCCACGAAGTCGTTCAGATTGAGAATGAAGTCGACCGCCTCGGCGTTCGTCTCCATCGTCTGGTAGTGCGACCGCACCGTGTGGCCCAGCGGCAGCGTGTCCGGAATCGACATCGAGCGGCGGTGCATCCAGCCGAACATCTTCGACCTCATGTTCCCACGGCAGCCCGAGTGCCCACAGCCTCCGCATGGCGGGCAGCCGGTCTCGCAGCCGGTCTCGCAAGCCGGTTCGCAGGACTGGGCGCACGGGCCACATCCCGGAGTCCCCCAGCCCATGTGGACGCATCCGCTGACAATCACCGGAGTGATGGCAATCAGGCTGCTCAACAGTTGTTTCCAGGTCGTGTTCATCGACTGCCCTTTTGGCAAGGTCTGCGGTCGACCGAGCGACCGCCGTTGTTGTCCACAGTGAGACGTAATCCCAAGAGGAGAGGTCACTCGTCCGCTGGGGTCATCCGAGGGAGGTGTACGCAGGAGAGTTACCGGCCCGTGGAATGGTACCGAGTCGGCAGGTGGCTCTGCGGCATCTGTCCCGAGGCTTGCCTGATCGGCGAACCGTGGGGAGAGGCTTGCTGCGAAACCGGCTGGGGAGCGTAGTTTGGCTGGGGACCGTAGTTCGGCTGTGGAGCGTAGTTCGGCTGGGGAGCGTAGCCGGGACCGGCGGGGTACACCGGGGCGCTGGGCTGGTTGTACATCTGCCCGCCACCGCCACCCGACGCTTGCGGCGAGATCTGGCCAGCGGTCGGCTGGGAGTTGTAGAAGTTGTGTCCCACATCGTGACCCGGTCCCTGACCATTACCAAACGGCAGCAGCTGGTAGTGCCCCAGATCCGGATTCCCTTCGATGCGATTCAACCTGTAGAAGTCGTAGTCATCCGGGTGCTTGACATAGTGACCCGGCATAGGCGGCACTTGCTCGGCATCCATCGCCCGGACGATTTCCGGGGTGGCCAGCATGATGAGTTCGTTTTCGCCTTCGGTGGCCTTCTTGGTGTGGAACAGGAACTCCCCGAGGATCGGGATTTCTCCCAGCAGCGGGATGCGGGTGTTGGTGGAGCCTTCCGTGCGACCGAACAAGCCACCCAGGACGATGGTCTGGCCTTCGCGAAGTTCGACTTGCGTCTGCACGCGACTGACATTCAGTCCGGGGATACCTCCCACGGAGTTGTCCGAATTGATACTGGAAATCTCGGGCACGATCTGGAGCCGAAACAGGTCGTTGTCGATCACCGTGGGCACCACGATCACCGAGGTTCCGAAGCCCCGAAAGGTCGTCGTGGTCCCCGCTGCTCCTCCGACTCCCACCGTCGTCGGGACGGCAAATTCACCCCCGGCGAGGAAGGCGGCGGGACGACCACTGAGGGTCACGATGTTCGTATCGGTGAGGACGCGGGAGGAGCCGTTCGTGGCCAGGGCATCCAGCAAGACGGTGATCTCCCCATTGGAGAACACCCCGGACAGCACCGGCACCGCTCCCATCGAACTGGAGATGACATGCTGGGCATCGTTGAAGATGGTGGTCCAGTCGATTCCCATGCGCCGCATCTGGGTGCGGCTGAGTTCGGCGAAGCGGACACGGACACTGACCTGGAACTCGCCGGGGACGGAAAGTTCATTCACGATGAACTGGCTGAAGAGGTCGCCTCCACCGCCAATGCCATTGTTGCCGTTGAGGTTGTTGCCCTGGCCGCCACCGAAGCCGTTGGCACCGGCGGTGCCCCCGGCACCTCCATTGCCAAACCCATTCCCCCCGTTTCCGTTGCCGTTGCCGTTGCCATTCGTGGATTCTGCGGCCATCACCTCGCTGCGGATGACTCCCATGATGCGGGAGGCTTCTTCCGGATCGCGGGCCTGACCTCGCACGATGATGCGATTGGTCAGCGGAATCAGATAGACATTGCTGTTGGGGTAGAGAACTTTGATCAGCCGTTCCACCCGACCGTAGTCGACCTTGCGGCGGTCTTCGACATCGGGATCCCGGATGATGGTGATGTTGTACATCAGCGGGGTGACGGATTCCTTGGGAGGCTTCCCGTCCTGGCCCTCTTCTTCTTCGAACCAGATCCACAGATCGGTCGAGCCGATGTTGGTGGCCAGAACCCCGAAGTCATGATCGGTGTATTGCACAATGTCGATCAGGTTCGGATCAGACCAGGCAAATCGGGAGATCCGCTTGTGGGTCTTGACCAGTTGGCTGCGGCGGTGAATCACTTGCAGCTTCTGCTGATTCTGTGGCATGGCCACAATACGGGCATCCAGCGGAGCCAGGAATTCGCCTTCGTCTTCATTGAGGACGACGCCCTGTCCCTGGGAGGGTCCAGGGGGGACCGGAGTGGTCGCCCCGATGGGCGTCGGCATGGGAGCGGTGAATACGCCACTGCCCTGACCTCGGCCCTGGACCTGGACCTGAATGGGCAATGGCATCGGGGTCTGAGCCTCGATGGCGGTGGTGAGGCAAGTGCCCAACATTCCGCCAAGGACCGCCGCCCAGCGCCTACGACGGGAGGTTGTACGCGCCTCCTGCCGTACTGCTTCCCGGGAGGAAGTCACCGCATCTTGTCGAAATTGAGTCGTGACCGACATCCGTTGTCGCTCCTTGTCCTAAACGTACTGGCAATCGTCCGCTGCCCTGCGAAGCCGGGGAGACTTGTTGAAGTTCCCCGGTGGTGCGATGCCTGTGTACGTTCGTCCGATGTCCTATCGAGTGTCACTCTCCGTCTCTATCAGCGGATTGTGGTCCACGATGGAGAGGTCATGATTTCCACGGACGATCTGAACATTCATTCGCTATGGATCGTACGACCTGATCCGGCAAGTCCTGCCGAAACGATCAAAGGCCCTCCCGAGAGG
>JAYTWO010000486.1:0-8098 GCA_043743415.1 Planctomycetota bacterium | reverse complement strand
CGGTGAGCCAGAGTACGCTCTCCGGAAACTCCACGAAGGGCTTCGCTGCCCGAGGCGGGGCCATTAGCGCCAGCTCTGGTGCGGTGACGGTGAGCCAGAGTACGCTCTCCGGAAACTCCACGGCTGGCGGCGGTGCCCGCGGCGGGGCCATTTTCGCCATTTCTGGCTTGGTGACGGTGAGCCAGAGTACGCTCACGGGAAACAAAGCCACCCTAGCGGCTGGCGGCGGGATGTTCAGCCAATCGTCCCCGATCAAGATCAGCAATAGCATCATCGCCGGGAACACCGACAACGGCACCGCTCCCGACATTCGCAAGTCCCCGACCGACGCGCTGACGGTCAAGCACAGCCTGATCGGCAACAACACCGGCATCAGCACTGTGTTTCCAGCGACGGTCGGGGTCACTCCGGATGCCGACGGCAATTTCATCGGTGGCTCCGGGGCCAGCGCGCTCAACCCGCTGCTCGGGCAGCTGCAGTTCAACGGCGGACCGACCATGACCCACGCTCTGCTGGCAGGAAGCTTGGCGATCAACCACGGACTGAACGCGCTGATTCCCGCGGATGCAAACGACCTGGATGGTGATGGCGACACTGTCGAGCCGGTGCCGTTCGACCAGCGCGGAACCGGGTTCGTCCGGATCTTCAACACCACTGTCGACATGGGAGCGTTTGAGAAAAACTAGTGGGTGACGATCCTCGTGGCCGATAACTCGCTGCTGGCCGGGGAGACCTCGCTGGTGACGTTCACATTCAACGAGGCTGTGACCGGGTTCACGAATTCCGACCTGATCATTCCCAGCGCGACGCTGACACCCGTCGCTTCGCTCGATGGGGGAGTGACTTGGACCGCGACACTCACGCCACTACCCAACATCATCGACCCGACCAACAAGATCACGGTGCGTAAGGCCCTGATCACCGACCTCGCCGGAATTCCGGGAGTGGGGAACACGGGTTCGAATAACTACGCGATCAACACCCTGTGAGCCAAACTGACGCGGCGGGTGGCACGACCGGTGAGGTTCCGCCGGGTATCACTGGTGGCCCGCTTTGGACAGCCAGTGTCTTCGAGCATGGCCGGACCGTGGAGTTGTGATGGGACACCTCCCGGCGACTCAACACGGGCGCACCCGGCGTACGGGAGAGCCAACGCTCGCTGTCGCACTGGGCGACGGGCTCATTGGTCCGTCCGTCCGATGGCCAGACTCACGATCGGGCAAACGTACACGTCCCACAGGGGGCTGCGAGATCGCTGCTAGATCAACCCCTCGTCCGACCCCAACGGAATGCGGTCCAGCAGCTTCTGCACCACGCGATTCAGTGGGACCGATATCGGGCGACCGTCATTCCGAAAGGCTCCTGACGGGAATGCAGCCAGTTGAGACTTTAAGACTGCGGTATGGCTGCGGGCGGACTCCTCGGAAAACTGAGGAGCTGTGGAAAAGCTGCGGGTGAGGCCAGCGATGGTGAGCGGCCAGACGGCCTCGGCGGTGGGGTGATCTTGCATGGACTCGGCGTTGTTGCGGCAGCGGTCGGGATCGAAGGCGAGATTGAGGGCGACGCCGTGGCGGGTGATGGTTCCGATCAGGAAGTCGGTCCAGCGTTCGACTCGCCGACGAACGCGATCGAGCCGCAGGAGACCGCTGATTTCGATTTGACTGTAGTCATCGATCAGTTGTTGCAGCGTCGCTTGCCGGGCTTCGACATGCCAGTGCAGGACCTGTCGCACGAGACGCAATCCCCCGGGGTTTCGATGGTTCAGGCAATGGACGTAGAATATCGCCGTCCAGACCCGTGCGGGCATCTCCGCGACCATGATCTCTTCAGCCAGCGAGGACAATTCAGAGAACGTCTTCCCGGTCATCCCTCGCGCACCCCAACTCTTCCAACGACGGCGAGAGGCGACCCAGTACTCCTCGATCAACGACGAGTCGAGCGCGTAGTCGCTATCGATAATCAGGTCCGCATGCCGGGCGATGATGGCAGCGGATTCGGCGAGGTCGCGTTGATTCACCGAGATCGTCCAGTGAGGATTTACAGAGAAGACGGGGAGCGAAGGCTGCCGAACCGATTCAGGTAACGCAAATCGAGCGCCCTATGGGAGATCGAAATGCGCGACGGCTCGGCGAAAGCGTGTCTGTCGTCCGCAACACTCTCGTGAGACATAACTTATGTCTTTTGGGTGGTTTCCGGAGTGCCGCTCCGGAGAACCACGCAAGTGCCGGGCCGTGTCGCGGAATCACAACTCTCGTACGGCCAATGTTGCCGGTTGTCATCATTTAAGACGAGAGGTTCCGGCCCGAACCGCCCTGAACTTGAGACATTTTTGCACAATTCCACCTACAGGCCATTCCACCGCTCAGGTCGTCTTGCGGTCCGCCGAAACCCGTGCCTATAAATTCCGGTCTCCTGCCGCCGGTTCGTTCCAGAACCGGCCCACTCTCCTTCCCCTCGCGCTTCGCAGCCTCTCACGGGCGGCTTCGCGTCAGGAATCGAGCACTATGCGAAACACATCACTCGTGACCTCTCGTCTCACTCACTCCGCGATCCGGGCCGTGTCCCGTTGGGTTCTCGGAGCTGCGGGGATACTGTGGGTGGCCATGGCGGCCTCGCTCTGTGGGTGCAGCCCGATGAGCCCGGTCAACGGCTGGGTCATGAATGAGTCGGGCCAGTCCTACTACAAGCGGGGCGAGTACGCGAAAGCCCGCGATGAGTTCGAGCGGGCGCTGATGGACCGCCCCTACAGTGCGGACTATGCCTTTAACGTGGCTGCGGCCATGGATCAGCAAGGCGACCACCCCGCTGCCGAGAAGATGTACCGACATGCGCTCACGCTCGATCCGGGACATCAACCGGCCTACCACGGCATGGCAGCGATGCTCATGGAGGAGGGACGCACTGCCGAGGCGGAGGATCTCCTCAACACCTGGGCGGTGACCCAGCCGTATTCCCCCGAAGCGGCCACCGAACTGGGCTGGCTCAAGGGCGAGCAGGGCGACATCGAAGGTGCCGACCGCGAACTCCGCCGGGCTCTCCGCCAGAACCCCCGTCACACCGGGGCCCTGACCCAACTCGGTCGCGTGCATGGCAAGGCCGGTCGTCGGAGCGATGCCGCAGCCGACTTCGCTCGCTCGCTCTACATGGACCCGAATCAACCCGAGGCTCAGGCGGAACTCGCCGCACTCAACCAAGGAGTCTACGGAGATCCTGCCCTGCAAATGGCGGCGACCCTCCCGATCTACGACCCCGATTTGCAGCCCGGATTCACCGCCCCACAGACCCAGATGGCTGGCGTTCCGACCAGCCACCAGGGCTGGACCGGCACACTGCCCGTCGCCCCCATGGGTGACAGCCAGTACCCCGCCCAGGGCGTGACATACTCGCAGCCTACCGGTCAGACCGGTTGGTCCCAGCCCCAGCCGCAGCAGATCATGTACGGCCAACCAGCCTACCCGACTCCAGCCTCCCCCGGAGAGGTCTCCACTCCGTATGCGGCACCCCAGTTCTACAACACCGCCCGCCCCACGACTTCATTCTTCCAACCGCAGCAGTCGTTCAACGGGTCGTTCAGCGGTGAGGCACTGACCTCGACGCCCATGCCGACACCTGCCACCACCAACGACGCCCCCACCTGGAATGCCCCGCCGACAATGAACGCCTCGTTCGGCACTGCCATCCCCACCGAGCAGATGTCATCCGTCCCCGTCGTGCCCGCGTTCTAAGGATTTGGCTCGAAACATATTCCCAATTTGATTTTGAACAGAAGGTAACGAAGGTAACGAAGGGATCATCCAAAGGCTCTTCGTTTCCTTCGTTACCTTCTGTTCAAGTCCTCCCGGTGAAACAAGGAAGTTGTTTTGGACCATACCCTCAGCCGCTTGAGTGTCGTCTTTCGCTCCGCGAATGCACGCCCTTTCGCGGAGCGAAAGGCGACACTCTCACTCATCGCGCACGGGACGCCGCATCAAGGCATCGGTCGCCTCGCGCGGCGATAACCCCTCGAACAGCACGCGAAATACCTGCTGCGTGATCGGCATCTCGATTCCGGTCTGACGGGCCATGTCGCACACGCTGCGAGAGGTGTTCACCCCCTCCGCCACAGCGGCCATGCTACCCAGGATCTGCGGCAGCGTTTCGCCCTTCCCCAGCCGATACCCGACACTGCGGTTGCGACCGTGCGGACTGAAGCAGGTGGTCATCAGGTCGCCCAACCCGGCCAGTCCGGCGAAGGTCTTCTCGATCGCCCCGCAGTGGACGCCGAAGCGGGTCATCTCGACGATCCCGCGCGTCATCAGGGCGGCCTTGGCATTGTCGCCATACCCCAGGCCATCACAGATCCCGGCAGCGATGGCGATGACATTCTTGAGGGCACCGCCCAGTTCGACCCCCACGATGTCCGTGTTCGTATAGACCCGAAACCGGTCGGTCGTGAACAGTTGTTGCACCTGCTTGAGCAGGTCCAGGTCGCGCCCAGCCACGACGACGCTGGAGGGCATGCGGCGAGCGACCTCTTCCGCATGACTCGGTCCGCTGAGAGCCACGACGGGTCGACCGGGCAGCTCTGCTTCGATGAGCTGACTCGCGCGGAGCAGCGTCTGGTTCTCGATCCCCTTGACGAGGCTCACGACGGGGACGCCGGGATCAAGGTGTGGCCTCAGCTTGCCCAGGGCCTCGCGCAGGAATTGCGTCGGAATGCCGACCACGTAGCAGTCGGCCCCTCGGCAGGCCATCTCCGCATTGTCGGTGATGACGACTGCCTCGGGGATCTGCACGCCGGGGAGCAGCCGCGCGTTCTCCCGAGTCCGAGCCATCTCGGCGGTATGCCCCGCATCCCGACCCCACAGCGTGACGCGCGTCCCCGGTGGCGAGGCCAACAGCACCGCACAAGCCGTCGACCAGGCACCGCTGCCAAGAATGGTGATCTGTTGCATAGAAGAGTTCGGACCGGAAAATGAAGTTTAGCCGCGACGCGAAGGCTTTGCGTCGCGGAGCGTCCTGAAGCCAAAGAGAGTGAATTGTTGCCGAAACCGCCCCGAACCACAGATTCGGAATAACCGTCAGTTCGCCCGGGATCGCCCCATTGGTTCCACCGGGAAGCTCTGCCCAGGGCGAAAACGGTTTGCGTGCCGGTGGATGCGACCTAGGTTTGAGAGATCGTTCTCCGCACAGCAAGGCAGAATAATGCAAGCCACCATCGAGCAACAGTCGTCCCACACCGAGCGTCCCTTCGTCGACCGCCGTCAGTCGAGCGCGGACTCCCCTGCGGGCCGCGAACGCCGCCAGTTCCAGGACTCCCGCGAGGCCGGTCGCCCGGAGGTCAACGAACTCGCTGGCGCGATCGACCTCTATAAACTCGCCCACCATCGAAGGTTCATCACGTTCGAGGAACTGTTCGACGTGATGGTCACGCTGGGATATCACAAGTAGCTGCCAGCCAGCTTCAACTGTAGTTACGTTCCCCAGAACGTGGGCAGATGCCAACGCGTAAACGCCAAAGCCGACCCGTGAGAATCGAGTGTCGCCTTTCGTTCCGCGAAAGGCCGCTCTTTCTCGGAACGAAAAACAACTCTCCCGGCAGGTGATTGCCTGGCGGCCCCAAGCTGCCGGTGGCCGTGGGGTGTCCATGAGTGACCGTCGAAGCTCCACACCCCGCAGGCCATCCACACTGACGTGTCCGACATCAGTTCCGCCACTGGGCTTCCCCGAATGGGATCGACACCACTCCCCACCGGCTATGGGCTGAATTCCCTACGGGAAATAATCAGCCGCCAGACAGCTCAACCCGACTACCTCAGCTTGGCAATCTCAGCCGCGATCGTCTTGCTATCTTCTGCGGCGGCGACCATGGAGTTCTTATAGGCGATCTTGCCGTCTTTCCCGACGATGAAGGTCCAACGTTTGGCGGTCGCCTTCCGGGTCAGGGAAATCTCGGTGCCATCGCTGGTCTTGACCTTGGCCACCTTCTCGCCGATTTCCACCGGCACGCCAAACTTGGTCGCGACCTCTCCGGTCTCGTCGGCCAGCAGCGTGAAGTTGAGCATCTTGTCCTTCTTGAACACCTGATGGTTCGCCACCGAGTCTCCACTCACCCCCACCACCTCGACGCCGTCGCCTTGCAGCTGGGCCATGTCATCGCGGAACCCGCACGCCTGCTTGGTGCAGCCGCCGGTCAGGTCGGCGGGGTAGAAGTAGACCACGACGATCTTCTTGCCGAAGTGATCGGCGGACTTCCAGTCTTTGCCCGCGTCGTCCTTCGAGGTGAACTCGGGAGCTGCGGCACCGACTTCGAGCTTGATGTCCTCTGCCATGATTTGCGTCCCCAGTCCGAGTGCCGCTACGCCCGCCACAATCCAAACACAAAGTCGCTTCATGGGGTGACTCCTCGTTGCTGTTGAAGAAAACGCGACCCGTGGCGAATGTACCACTCCGAGATCGCACCGATTCACGATTGAGAATACGGTGGGGAGGAGCGATAGGTCAAACGATCCGTGGACCACTGGCCCAGCGTGGCGGCTGGACTCCCACGGGGGATTCTGGTCATCCTCTCCATCGCCCAGACTCCCTGCGAATCGTTTTCACTGTCGAGCGTCGGGGGACAGGTATCTCAGTGGCCGTGCGACATGAGCTACACTGCTGGCCACCCGTCAGAGGGACGCCCACGTTTTGCCTGGATTCTCCTCCGACTGGAACCGCCCCGCTTGAGCCACCCATGCCCCATCGCACATTCCCTCTCGTTCGGTTCCTCGGCCTGTTGCTCGTCTGCGCGGGGTGTGGGGAAACCACTCCACCAGAGCCAGTGGCACAGCCCACCATCGAAGCCCCCGCCGCCGAGTCCCCGCTCGACAGTGATCGCCCGCTCTCTGCTTCCGAGCTTCGCGAAAAGCTGGGGGCCGGTTCGAATGCCCGGTTCGAGAAGGTCGCCGGGAAGTTCATCGGGGCGGACCTGGCCGAGTCGGGGGTGAGTGACCTTTCGGCGCTGAAGGGATTGCCGCTGAAGAACCTGAATCTGCTGGCGAATCCGGTGAGCGATCTCCAACCGCTGGAGGGCATGCCACTGGAGGCGTTGCAGCTCAAGCGGACGCAGGTCGCCGATCTGTCTCCCCTGAAGGGGATGCCGCTGAAGGAAATCGACATCAGCGAAACGCCGGTGGCGGACCTCGCGCCCCTGGCTGGAATGAAGCTCAAGCAGTTGGATCTGTCGCAGACAAAGGTTCAGAGTCTGGCCCCCCTGGAGGGCATGCCGCTGGAGCATCTGTGGTTCGAGAAGGCTCCGGTCGAGAGCTTGGCTCCGCTGACCGGGAAGTCGCTGGCGACACTCTGGTGCCGCGAGTCGAAGGTCAGCGACCTGTCTCCACTGGTCGGGATGCCGCTGCGGGAACTGAACCTGTGCCAGACGGGGGTGACTGATTTGACCCCGCTCCAGGGCCTGGCACTGGAGACGCTCTGGCTCCGCGATACGAAGGTGACGGACCTCAGCCCTCTGCTGGAACAGAAGCTCGTGAGCCTTGATGTGCAGGGAACTCCCGTGGCGAATCTCGAAGTTGTCTCGCAACTGCGATCACTGAAGCGGCTCAACATCGCGGGGACGCCGATCACCGACCTGCGCCCGCTGGAGGGGATGGCAATTGAGCGACTGATCTTCACGCCGTCTCGGATCACCGAGGGGCTGGACATCGTGCGGTCGCTGCCCGCCCTGCGCGAACTCGACATCGAGTACGAAGGGATCGTCTCGGCCAGAACCCCCGCAGCGTTCTGGGCCGCGTACGATGCCGGGGAGTTCGCGGAGAAGACTCCGTAGTCGCGAGTAGACTCACGTTCCCAAGCAAAGCTCTCATCCTTATACACAAGTTCCCAATTTCATGGCACAAGATTTGCGCAATATCAAGGAGGACTGATGGTTCTCGGCGGCGCAAGGAGGTGTGTCATGGCGGAGTGGATTGCAGCGGAGATGGCGGGGTTGGATTTGCGGGACAAGCGATTGAACGATCGGCAGTGCTTGTTGTTGGAGCGGTTTTCGGCCAATCCGCAGGGGAGCATTCCGGAGTCGCTTCAGGGGTGGGCCGAGACGCAGGCGGCGTATCGGTTCTTCGACAAT
>JAYTWO010000485.1:0-2580 GCA_043743415.1 Planctomycetota bacterium | reverse complement strand
GTGGATCAGCACCTGGGCCTGCTGCCCCGCAAACTGCGACTTGTCAGGCTGTTCGTACCGCGCGTGTCCCATCCAGAACTTGAACTTCACCGTCTGAGCGGGGCGATAGACCGGGCGGTCTGTGATGGCGTACGCCTTGTTCTCATTGAGGTCACCCCAGCTGTGCTCTCCCACCCAGACGTTGGTGTATCCGAGGTGGGCCAGCCGACCTGCCTGGGTACGGGCGATGGTGATCCACTGGAAATTCGGATCGAGCAGCTTAGGATCGGGGAGCAGCTGGCCCTCGGCATCGGTGAACTCGGCGAAGTTCTTGGTGATGACGATGTGGCGTTTGGTGTTGTCATTGTAGGTATGCCGCCAGCCGAAGAACTCGACGTTGGCCTTCGCGACGGGCTGGCCAGTCACGGCATCGGCGACGTAGTACCAGTGCCCCTGGTGAATCGGCTTCTTGACGATGATCGTGTCATCCAGCCAGACGATGATGCGGCTGATGTTGCCGTCTCGCAGCTTGGCTTCCACGAGGTACGCTCCGGCCTTCTCCAGCGGGGTGTCGATCGTCTCGCGGCGGTCGAAGTGTTCGGCTCGGGGCTGGAGGTCTTTGGCCCACTCGACCGCGTCCCCTTCTAGGTACTTGGCCTGGTTCTCGGTGACGATGCGATGACCGATGTTGTCGATCTGCATCTGGTTCCAGTCGAGGTTCCCCGGATTCGACTTCAGGTACTTCTTGACATCATCGAGCAGTAGCGCGATCTTGATTCGGTGAGCGGTGAAGTCGACACGGGTGCCGTTGCGGAAGATGTATTGGAGAGTGGCCTTGGTCCCCGCCGGTTGCGACTGGCCGTTATCGAAATGGCCCCAGTGGCCGACGATTTGGTCGAGGGACTGCTTTCGGTGATCGTTCGAACCGAAGCGATTGATAACCTGGCCCCAATACTCGGCAGCCTGCTTGTACTGCTGGCGGTCCGTGGCAATGCGGGCCAGGGCTTCGAGGGAATTGGCTGCGTACTGATCGGTCCCATCGGCGAGACGCTTATAGATCGCAATGGGGTTGAACTCATTCGGTAGTTCGAACCGCTTGGCCCCGGTGGCGAGGCGGGCGATCGTCTCGTTGTCCTTCAGCGTCTTGACCGTGAACGGGCTGGAGTCTGCGACGCCGTCCTTCTCTTCGGGCTCGGGGAGTGAGATACCGCCCTCGCGGACCGTCTGGACCCCGAACTGTGAGTGCAGGAAGTCCGCGAACTGCGAATCGATTTGGCTGGTCAGGTTCGGATAGACCTTCTTCGCCTGCTCCATCGCCCAGCGCCAGCGCTGGCCGTCCGAGGTCGACGCCTCCCAGCTCTCTGGCACGGTGTAGTAGACGGGGTTCCCCTCGGCATCGACCGAGGCTCCCTTGCTGCCTCCCCAGCCGCCGCCCCAGCGTCCGTAGTTCACATTGTCATAGTCGGGCAGCTCCTTGAGATTCGTCAGCGACTGCAACTGCCACGCGGCCCCACCCGTGCGGCCATTCAGAACAAAGTCGCCGA
Source organism: Planctomycetota bacterium (assembly GCA_043743415.1). GTDB lineage: Bacteria > Planctomycetota > Planctomycetia > Planctomycetales > Planctomycetaceae > TH-plancto1. The sequence continues at coordinate 1,057 of JAYTWO010000485.1, read as the reverse complement.
ACTGGTTGTAGAAGGAGGCAATCTCGCCCGGGTTTTGATTGGTGATGACCTCGGCAGCCACCAGCGGGAGTGCCTTCTCAAAAATCTGGAGGGCCTGGACCCGATCGCGCTGCGTCGAGTCGACGTACTGCCCGCCCGAGTTCTGGTTGCCGCGATGGAACTTGCCTGCAATCACGAATCCGTAATGCTGGTTGATGATCCACTCGCCACCGACGGCTTTCAGCCCTCGCCAATTCGCCGCGTGGACCTTCTCGGCCTCTTCGAGGTAGGCATCGATCTCATTGTCCAGCTGGAGATTGCGGTAGCTGTTGTTGGTCTGCGTGATGTCGTGCGACAGCAACGGACCGGTGTTCGTGACATCGATCGCCAGGACTCGATAGATCGCCAGTGCTTCCTTGTAGTTGCCGTCCGCGAACAGTTTGTCCGCTTTGGTTCTCTGGTCGGTGATGGCCGGTGGTTCCGCGTTCAAGTGAATCACTCCCCACAGCCCCAGAGCGAGTGCCAACGCCAATCCGAGCCGGTTACGCATGATCGATGTCCAACAAACAGCGACTGGTTCACCCGAGGTGACCCCGACCAACCGCACAGAGTTTCCACACGACAGAGGCACCGCCCCTCCGTGGTTTGATACCCTCCCACGAGGAAAAGTTCCAGTGGAGTTTGAGATTCGATTCACTGTCGCACAAGTTGTCAGGCTTTTGCCTTCGGGCGGGGAGGCGTCTGGGAACGCCCCGCCCTCAGATTCCGAAAAGAATTTTCTGGACAGGCTGAATTCAGTCGCTACGATTGATCCATCTTGCAAATTCGGACCGCCATTCGATGATCCGACTGGAACAGATCACTTGATCGCCGCTGAGGAGTACGTCATGGGCTTCCGTCTTCCGTTCTTCCGTCTTCCGTCTTCCGTCTTCCGTCTTCCGTCTGAGCGATCTGCTGCGCTCAGTCTTTTCCGATAGCATCCGCTCCCCGCGCTCGCGTCGCCGTATGATGTCTCCCACCCTCCGATCCATCCCGGCCTTGGAGCAGCGGCTGTTGCTGAGCGGGGCGGCTCCGTATG
>JAYTWO010000484.1:0-3366 GCA_043743415.1 Planctomycetota bacterium | reverse complement strand
CTCTCGTTTGTGGGCGTGGCGGTGCTGATGATCCTCGGCTTCCGCAGCCTGCGCCATCCGCTGATCTCGCAGGTGATGCTGGTCGTGGGTATGTGCTGGTCGATGGGATTCATCACGGTGGCGATCGGGCATCTGAACATCCTGTCGGTGTCGTTTGCGACGATCCTGATCGGCATCGGGATCGACTTTGGGATTCATTTTCTGGAGCGGTATCTGGAGTACCGGCACGCCGGGATGGAACTGGAGCCCGCAATCGTCAAGACTTCGCTGACGACCGGGGCGGGGATCGTGACCTGTGCGTTGTCGACCTCGCTCGCATTCTTTTGTGCGGGGGTCACGAGCTTTCTGGGAGTCTCCGAACTCGGCATTATCGCGGGGGGAGGGGTGCTGCTGTGTGCGGTGACGGCATTCGTCGTGCTGCCGCCGCTGATCTGCCTAGTCGATCGCAACGTCGCGGAGGCCAAGCTGCCGCGGGCAATTGCCGGGACTCCGCTGCGGTTCGTGACCCAACGTTTTCCGATCGCGATCGTGGTGCTGACGGTCATCGGATTCCTCGTGTTGACGGCGATGGGGATCGGCAAGAAGGATGGGCACTACATCTCACGGGTCAAGTACGACATGAACCTGCTCAATTTGCAGGCTCGCGGCGTGGCCTCGGTGGAACTCCAGCACCGCGTGTTTGAGCAGTCGGAAGGCTCGCTGCTCTATGCCGTATCCGTCACCGACAGCCCGGAGAGGGTCCGCCACCTCCGCGAGCGTTTCCTCGCGCTCCCCACGGTCGGCCGAGTCGAGGAACTCGCCTCGCTGATGCCCAAATACCCTGCAGCTGAGACGCAGGTCTACATCGTTCAGTTGCACGATCTGTTGTCGAAGTTGGCCGAGTTGCCAGCAGCCTCCCCGAGTGATCCGGAAACGGTCGGGCAGGGATTAGAGAAGCTGTATCAAGTGGTGAAAGACCTCCCCGACCCAACGGCGGAGAGAACAGCGGAGTCGCTCAATGTGTTCCTGGAAACGCTGACGGCGATCCCGCTGCCGAACCAAATCGAGCTGCTGACTGGGTATCAGCAGGGGATGCAGCTCGCCCTGCACACGCAGTTCCAGATGCTGTCGCAGGTGACCGACACCGAGCCAGTCCTGGACTCGCTCCCCGCTCCGCTGCGTTCGCGGTTCATCAGTTCCCAGGGGAACTGGATGCTGCGGGTGTTCCCGAAACAGCAGATCTGGGACGAGGAGCCACTGGCCGCTTTCGTGCAGGACATCCGCTCCATCGACCCCGAGGCGACCGGCACGCCGCTCCAGAACTACGAGGCCGCCAACCAGATTCGCCAGAGTTACCAGCATGCGGCGATCCTAGCGTGTGCCATGGTGATGTTTGTGTTGCTGGTCGATTTGCTGCCGGTGGGACTGCTGCTGATCTCGATCGGTTCTCCGCTGGTCGTTGTGGGGTTCGCCCTGACTTCACCGGGAGCGAGGGAGAGCCTAGGACTCTCTGGAATTGGGGTGCTCTATATTGTGTTGGTGTTTGTGGTGGCTGGTATCTTCGATTTCGGAAGTATCGGCAAAGCGCTGTTGGTGATGCTGCCGCCGTTGGGAGGCGGGTTGATGACGTTTGGCACGCTGGCACTCCTCCAGACCGATCTGAACCCGGCCAACATGATCGTCCTGCCTCTGCTGCTGGGGATCGGTGTCGATTGCGGGATCTTCATTGTGCATGACTACTTGGCACAAGCGCCGGGGACGTACCGGATTTCGTCGTCGATCATCAATGCCATTCTGCTGACCTCGACCACCACGATGGTCGGATTCGGGACGATGATCATCTCGTCGCACTACGGCCTGGCCAGCTTGGGGCTGGTGCTGACCGTGGGCGTGGGCAACTGCCTGTTCATCTCGCTGCTGCCGCTTCCGGCGGTGCTGACGCTGCTCGATCGTATGCGAGTGAGGGCGGTGAATGCCGAAGCGGTTGACGGGATCGTCGATTTCTCCCCCGCCGACATGAGCGCGTCCCCGGCGGTGTAGTGCTTGTCGCTGGGTGTTGGGGTTCATCCGACGAGATGGAGGGGGCGTCGTCACCGGAATACGCCACGACGGACTGGCAATTCGCCCCCCCCAACCCCAACGGGGTATCGTCCGTTTCGCGAGGCAATCACCTCGGTTTCGGACACGAGAGTAACGCCACCCCGGTGGGGCAACGCCGTGAAGGGGTTGGAACTCGCGTAAAATCGATCGCCTATGCAGGGTTTCCCGCTGCGCGGGCAACTTTGAGCTACGGTGCGAAATCCCGTTGGTGGCGGAGTACCGACGTTTGAGACGCATGCTCGACACGGCTGGCCAGTTTTGAATGGGGTCAGGTGGCCGCTCGCTCTCGCGATCCGCCCCAGACAGCGGTAAAGTCAGAAGCAGTGAACGATTGCAGTGCCTGCCCTCAACCCTCAACGATCCGCCCCCATGTCCGACCTGCTCGATCAACTCCGATCCCCCTCCGAAGATGTCCGCCGTGCGGCGATCGCCGAGTCAGCAGGAAATTCTGACGGAGAAGTCGTGCGAGCCCTCGTCCGGCATTTCACCAATGACGTGCTGTCGGAGTCCGAGCGGCAACTGGCTGCGGAGTCACTGGGTCAGTGTGCGTTGCCGGAGATCTCGGCGATCCTGCTGCCGCTGCTGGTTTCGGAGAGTGCGTTCACGCGCACGATGGCGGCTGCGGGCCTCGGTGGGCAGCAGAATGCAGCGGTCATCACGGCACTCATCCGAGGTCTGACCGACCCGGTGAATACGGTGCGAAATTGGTCGGAGCGGTCGCTGTTGGGAATGATCCCCGCCGTGCAGCAATACGGGGTGGAGGCTCTGATCGGGTTACTGAGCCACGAGGTCCGGCTCTCCCGTTCACCCGCAGCTCGCGTGCTGGGACTGACCCGCGACTCGCGGGCGTTGGCTCCTCTGATGCACATGGCCCGTGAGGACCAGGACTGGCTCGCCCGCATGGCCGCGATGAAAGCCCTCGGCGATCTCGGCGACGCCCAAGCCATCGAACTCGTGACCCACTCACTCCAATCCGACCCCAAAAACCGCGTGCGCGCCGCAGCTGCCGAATCCATTGGCAAACTGCGCCCCGAGAATGCCGAGCCGCTCCTGCGGACAGCTCTGGAGACCGATGCCGATGAGGGGGTGCAAAAGTCCGCTGGCGAGGCCCTCCGCTCGCTGGGGTTTGATGTCAGCGAGATCAACGACGACGGCTGGGAATAATTCTCGCCGAAGTACATGCACCGCGTTAGGAACTGGTCCAAAACAACTTCCCGATTTGATTTTGAACAGAAGTTCGCCAAGGAAGCAAAGATACTTTGATTGGAAACCTTTGCTTCCTTGGCG
>JAYTWO010000483.1:0-5138 GCA_043743415.1 Planctomycetota bacterium | reverse complement strand
CACATCATGCTCCGCCGCCTCACCCAACCACCAAAACGGTCCCACGAAAACGAACACCGCCTCGCCCACATCGCCTGACTTACCGGAGGCCCTCTAAGTGGCGGCACTGGATCGGGCAGCTCCGAACCGTGGCGCTGCTCAATGGACAGGCACTCCAGCGCACTGACGGGGTGCAGAACTGGAACACTTATTTCCGCGGATCGACACTGATCCTGGCCAGGATCAGCGTCGATCCGCGGAGATTCGTGTTCCCGTCCTCTGGGGTGATCACGCTTGCGGAAGCTGCACTCAGAAACCTCCCGTCCTGCGAGCGACGGGCTTCCCCTGCACGACTGCGACTAGATTGTGGCCGACTCAATGCCATCGAGCTCTTCGACGTGGGCAGGCCACTGGAGCGTGAACCGCGCTCCCGCGCTGGGCTGACTTTCCACGGTGATCTCGCCGCCGTGCTCACGCAGGATCTTCTGACTCGCGGCCAGTCCGATCCCGGTCCCGGCGGAGCCTTTGGAGGACTCAAACAGATTGAACAGCTTGGTCTGCTCCACCGGGTCAATGCCCGGCCCGTTGTCGCTGACGACGATCGACACCTGATCTTGAACGGAGTCGAAGCGGGTGGCGATCTCGATGGTCGGAGACTCGGACCCGTAGAGGGCGTCCAGGGCGTTGATGAGGATGTTCAGCGTCGCGCGGTGGATGCCCTCGCGATCGAACAAGCTCTCCGGGATGTCGGTCGCGAACTGGGTGCGGATCGTCACCCCCTGCTCATCGGCCCGCGTCTGGATCAGTTCGACGACCTCTTCGACCGACTGGTTGACATGCCCCCGCTCCAGCCTCGGTCGCCGCTCTTTTCCAAAGGCCAGCATGTCCATCACGAGGTTGTAGATGCGATCTTGATTGCGTTCGAGGATGCCCCACCCCTTGCGAATCAGGCCATCGTCCTCATCATCGAGACCCATCTGGATCAGGTGGCTGCCGCCCTTCATGCCTTGCAGGATGTTCTTGATGTGGTGGCTGAGCATGGCAATCGCCTGGCCCACAGCGGCCAATCGTTCGGCCTGCACGAACGCCTGCTGGAAGCGGTTGGTCTCGACGGCGAGGGCCGACTGCCGACCAATCGCCATCAACAGCTTGAGTGTCTCCTCGTTGAACCGCGACCCGCCAGGGAAACGCTGGGCGTCGATCGAGGGAGTCGTGGTGTCGACATAGATGACTCCCATCAGTTCGTATCGCCCCCGCATCGGGACGCACATCGCCTCACGAATCCCCGATTGCAGGACGCTGGGGGCCTCCTCGAAGCGGCGGTCATGCCGGGCATCGGTCGTACGCACCGCGACCCCGCCGCGGATGACATGTTCGACGATGCTCGTCGACAGCGGGATGCGTTCGGTCGCGTCGGTCCCCAGGCGAAAGGCCACCACGCGCGGCTCGATGCGGTCGGTCTTGCTATCTGCCACCAACATACATCCGCGATCCGCCCCCACCGCTCCCAGTGTGAGGTCGAGGATCTTCTGCAACACCTCATCCAGCGATCCCGTGGGCCGGACCGCCTCTTCCGAGATGCGGTACAACAACTGAAGATTCGCCCCGGCGTGGGGGGGACTGGCGAGGCGGGCGGCTGTCTCCTCCACGAGCGAGCGTCCGGCATCTCCGGGTGCCTGAGAGACGATCCGCGACTGGTCCGCCGGGTGCTCCGGTCCCATCAGTTGGACGCGGTCAGCGGCCTCGCGAGTGCGGTGGGAGAAGTGGCAGACGAGGATCGAGCGACCGATCTGAATCTGGTCGCCGTCTCGGAGCGTGCGTTTGCGGGTGAGTGTGCCGTTGACGAACGTGCCGTTGGAACTCCCTTCGTCGATGATGCGCCAGCCTTCGTCCTCGGTCCAACGCAGGAAGGCATGCCGCCGTGACGACTCGGTGTCATGCAGGCGAATGTCATTGATCGCCCCGCGCCCGATGGTGATCTCGTCCTGGGTGAATTCAAACCGCTGCCCCTGATCGGCCCCTTGGATCAGAAGTAGGGTGACGTGCGGCACAGGGGGAGTTCCTTCGTGATGGGTGGGCGAGTCGGGACAGTGACATTGTATCCGGCATCAGGGGGAGGCCACGAGGCCGGCGGGATCTGGCCCTCGGGGGCAAAACGGCACTTATGTGATGAATTTGTCAGCCTCGCGGGAGGCAGTCGTGAGAGATCCCTCCGAGGCGTACCGCTCAACGATCTACACAGTGGCGTGGCGCTCCGAGCGTTCCAGCACGTACAGCGCACTGTGTGCTCGCCAGTTGGAGAGCCAGGCCTGTTCCATCGCGATGTGCCCGATGATCGGCATCTCCTTGACGATGCGGAAGTTGCCGTGGGCGGCCAGATCGCGGAAGTCGAGCATCGAGAGGAAGTGAACGTTGGGAGACTCGAACCACTCATACGGGAGCGACTCCGTCACCGGGGCTCGACCCTGGAGCATGATCTGAGTTCGCACTCGCCAGTGACCAAAGTTCGGCACCACGATCAACGCCCGCTTGGCCACACGCAGCATCTCATTCAACACCTGCAGCGGGCGGGTGACTTGTTGCAGCGTCTGGCTGAGGACCGCGTAATCGAACGTCCCTTCGGGAATGTCCTGCAGCCCGAGGTTCAGGTCCGCCATGATCGCCGACACGCCGCGATGCACCGTCGCCAAAAACGCCTCGCGGTCCCGCTCGATCCCCAGCACCGAGCACCCGTGCTCATCGCGCAGCCTCGCGATCAATCGCCCATCGCCGCAGCCCAGATCGATCACCCGACCGCCGTCGGCGATCTGACTCATCAGGATGTCGTCAATGAACGCCGCGCGGTGGTCAACCATCGCGAGTTGTTTGGCACACATGGGGGGACTCGTCGGGGAGGAGCGGACCACAGGAAGGTTGCGATAGTTTTAGGCGAGTGGCATGAGAGGAATTACCAGTTAACAGCCGCAGGGCGCTAGCCCACGGTTGAAACCGGACGCTAGCGCGTTCCGGCTGATCGGGAGATTCTCATCCGCCACTCGCCTTATCTTCGTCAACGCGAGGGGGAGTGCAAGGGGAGGAGGGGAGGAGGGACAATCAACCACCTGCAACTAGCCCAGCAGTTGTTGAGCGAACTTGCGACCAGTCACGGACATTGGTCGCTCCGCAAGTGTCTCCAGCTCGACCCAGGCTTCATCGGCACGCAACCGTTCGGCGGCCTCTCCGCTGAGTTGAGCGACATGGCAGTGGAGGTCGATGCGGTAGCGGGTGACGGAGTGCTTCAGGCGGAACAGCGGTTTGACTTCCGTGACCTCCAAACCGTACTCGCCCCTCAAATGAGCTGTCACCATCTTTGTGAGACGCGTTTCCGAATGCACACCGGGCTCGCCAGCGAAGCGGGGGAAATCCCACAGACCCGCCCAGCGCTCCGCCGTACTCCGCCGCCGGATGAAGACGCGATTCCCGGCCAGCACCGCTACCGTCAACTCGGTGACATCGGTGACATTCGGGCGGATGGCCTTCTGGGGGATCTCGCTCTGGGTTCCGTGGGCAAACGCGCTACAGACTGTCTTCAGCGGGCAGTGCGGGCAGTCGGGATCTTTCGGGGTGCAAATCATCGCCCCCAGGTCCATCAGTGCCTGGTTGAAGTCGCCGACCTGCTCCTGCGGCAGGATCGACTCCGCAAACTCCCAGAGCACTTGCTGCCCGACCGAGTTGCGAGGATCGCCGGAGTATCCGATTAACCGACAATAGAGGCGCAGCGTGTTGGCCTCGACAATGGGGGCTCGCTGACCATACGCGAACGAGGCAATCGCTCCCGCCACATACCGCCCAATGCCGGGCAACTGCTTCAGTCCCTCGACCGTCTCGGGGAACTTCCCGCCGTGTTGGTCGCACACGATCATGGCCGCCTTGCGCAGGTTGCGACCTCGGCTGTAGTACCCGAGTCCCTCCCAGAGCCGCAGGACTTCCTCCTCGGAAGAGAAGGCCAAGGACTCGATGGTGGGGAACCTCGCGAGAAACCGTTCATAGAACCCCCGAACCGCAGTCACAGTGGTCTGTTGCAGCATGATCTCGCTGACCCAGATGGGGTAGGGGTCGCGAGTCAGCTGCCAGGGGAGTTCACGTCCGAAGCGGGTGAACCACTTCGGGAGTTCGCGGCGGATGGTTTGCGTCGCGGCCGAGGGCCAGGCCACCGCCAGCGACCACGGAGAGGTCTTGTCTCCCGGAACGGTGCCGCCTAGAATCGGTGATTCCAAGCCGGGGACGTAGCTCAGTTGGCAGAGCGCAGCGTTCGCAATGCTGAGGCCGAGGGTTCGACTCCCTTCGTCTCCACTGGCCGTGGGGTTCAGGTCCGTCGACTTCGGTCGGCGGATTTTTTTTGGCAGCGTGTTTTTTGCGGCCGGTGAGGTTTCGGATTGGTCAGCGGTTGCCTGGGCCTGTGCCTTCCAGATGACGATCAACCTCAGCACGATGCGCTGCGTGAGGTCATACACCTCGGGAGCGGAACTGGCTCGCGGCCCGGCGACATTCAGACGCGTGATCCCCGCCTCACGCATCCACTTGAGTATCTTGCTCGCGGCTTGGTGCCGGTGTGACGGGTTGGCCAGGTCGAGACGCAGCGTCGGCTTCCCATGTTTCTTCGCCAGCTGAGCGGTGAGCCCCGTGCCTCCCAAGAGTCGACCGTACGGCAGCAGCAGCGTGCCCTCCGAGTCGCGGACATTCCACTCGGTCCGCTCGGGGTAGCGTCCCGAAGGAGTCTCCCGCAACGTGTACCGCTCGGGCAGAACACCGTCCTCTGCCACTCGACCACGCGGGCACCAACCCTCCATCGGGATCTTCGACTGCAAGGCCGCATCGAGCGCCGCCCGGTCGACTCCGGTTTGTCCGCCACTGATGATGGTGAGCGTCCGTGCCATATCGAGTGATGTGTTCCTGGGGCCAGCCGATGAGGGGGTGTTACTCGACCCGGAAGCATACCAGCCCAGCGGCGAGCCGTCGTGGCGTCGGCGGGGAGGTGTGCGACTGGATTGTCGGTGAAATCGGGTCACACCACGGGGCTCAGATCGTGAGGCTTGTCTTCAGTCCTGGTAGGTCAGGCTGTGCCTGACTCTTCGCCAGCAAAAGGATAGTCGCAGGTCCAAAGAACGATCAGGCACAGC
>JAYTWO010000482.1:0-7008 GCA_043743415.1 Planctomycetota bacterium | reverse complement strand
CAGCACCGTCATGAAACGCCGCAGCTGCGCCTGGAACGATGCGTTCCTGCTCGAAACAGTGCTGGGGATCACGGAATAGTACGCGCTGGCCCTGGGTGTTGGCGGAATCAATCAGTGCTTTGATCGCGGTGAACACATTGCTCAGCGATTCCAACGCGACAACTTGGCTTGCTTCCTTCTTTTTTCCGGCAAGGCGCTGGTTGTTGAGGGTGATTTTTGTGTCGAGTAGTTCCTTTTCGGCTTTCAGCTTTTCGACATCGAGGAACTTGGACGGAGCCGCAATGATTGCCGCGAGTTGTTGCTGGAGCCGTGCCGCGTCAGTTGCATAGTTCGTGGCTAGGTCATCGATGGCCTTGCTGTCCGTTACAAAGGTCTCATCGAAATATTCGTTCAAACTCTCAGCGAATGCTTCAGTCGTGCTCTGTTGGCAAAACGGACACGCGCCGTCGTTCACGTCGTAGAATGCCCGTCCTTCACGAACCCAGTCGCTGTTCCCGAGCTTTCTAATCATCGCGGCGATATCAACGTCTTCCTTGCCGATAACTCGCTTCTTCAAAACCGGGCTTGCCTCGTGAGCGTTGAGTTTGGTCGTATCAACGGCTGCAATGAAAACCTCGGCAGTTGGCGTCGGCCCAAATACACTCTCTGCTTTCTTTTCAAGGTCTGCCTGTGTCAGGAGCGAGGCATTATTGGCGGCCAATTCTTGGAGAACCTTCGACCTGAAGCAGTCTTTGCTTCCCATGTATCGCTTAAACGCACTTTGGGAATGCGTGCCATCGAGCTTCTGCTTCAGCGTCCATACCTTCTCTGTCAAGTTCGCTTCGAGTGCTGCCAGTTCACCCTTCTTGCCACCCGCACCGTCAACGCCTTGCAGTCCTTGGGTCAGTGTCTCGATCTTCGTAGTGAACTCGTCCAATTTTGCCTTCGCTGACGTGATTCTGCCGAGAGTATCAACCTGCTTCTCGCCCAATGTGAACACACCCTTGAGTTCAGCGGGTTGATGGAAGTTTCGATCCACGAAATCATGGTTGTAAACCATCGGATCGAGTTTCGTTCCGCCTTTCCAAGTCACGTTGCAGTACGGGAAATTCGTTTCGTCTGCGATGACGCGGCTAACCGTTGTTTTTCCCGTACCGTTTGATCCAAAGATATAGTTAAACATCGACAACCCAGCGAATTCAACCGGTGTGCTGGCGTAACTTGCAGTGTCAGCGATTGTGATCTTGTCAATCATGATTTGCAATCAGAGGTGAAGTCGATGAGGTGAAGTCGATATTGAAGGGCGTCCCGGCCAACTTGCTTTCCGCGTGCTGATGACTCGCAGAATTATACCATATGCGGGCCGCTGATTCTATCAGGTCCAGCGCGCACCCTAGGGTGGTCATGCGGCTGGGTGGCCGGGTCTGGAGGTTTGCGGATGGCCCGGAACGTGGGATGTATCACGCGGGTTCCCGTCAGGGCCATTCGCTGCTCTGCTGACCCTGCCACACATCGCTGGCCCACTGCCCACGGACTCAGGGAGTACCACTCATCCGTTCCGATGGACTGCGTGAATCGGTCGTTTCTCGCTGGCCATGACCTTTGGAAAGCGTGACGTAGACTCGACCGTCAGTCGCCTCGCGCCGTCTGGCATCCGCGAGAATTGCCCCGACATCATTCCCACATTGTGCAGCTAACTCGCGCCGGATCGCACGAATGCCTTCGGTGATGGAGTCATTCATCAGCTTGGACCTCGGAAAGCTCGTCGGGCGTGCAGATGACCGGCGAGCGATAACCCGCACTTCGACAAATCATCTCTATTCTCTCACGAGTCACCGGGTTTGCAATGTGCTTGAAGTTCCACGTGACCAAATAGTCCACTTCGTGAACAGCTGCGAGAGAAATGTGCGCTGCGTCACGTGGCTCCGTGGCGGGTATCGCATGACCAGCGATCAGTTGAACAGCTAGCGCATCCGCTTCGAGCGATGCTGCCAAAAACTCAAGAGAATCAAGAACGGCGAGTCGTTCTGCAGCAGCCTGTGCATCACCCGCGCTGCATTCGTCGGCCACCAGCCGTGAGATTAATAATCGATGCGTTGCGATAGCAGTTGGCCACCACTGGCGAGTCACGATTTGACGACCCGCCACCACGGGATCGGCGAGAATGCGCCCGACGAGGTGCCCGATGACAGTGGTTTCGACGTAGACAGTCGACTGTGTCATCTCATTCCCACTCGCTCAGGTACGCACTGAAAAAAAACGGGGACGGAAAGCGACCCCTCACGCACCTGGTAACACGACACTTAGGGCTGCTCGTTTCCGCCTGACCCGGTTCATGCGGTCCCACCGCGCGAGGGATCGCTTTTCGCCCCCGTGAACTACATTGTAGCGGGGGAATGGCGTGTGGGAAGAGTGGCCAGTGGTCAGTTTTCAGTGGTCAGTCAGAAATGCTCGGCGAAGGCTCAGGATGACACATCGACGCTCTGGTTGAAAACTGATCACTGACCACTAAAAACTCCCCCTACTGCCGATTGATCAGCGACATCACCTCAGCTCGGCTGGATTGGTTCGTCTTGAACAGCCCCCGTACGGCGCTGGTGATCGTCACGGCTCCCGGCTTGCGGATGCCGCGAATCGACATGCAGGAGTGCTCCGCCTCCAGGACGACGATGACCCCCTTGGCGTCGAGTTCCTCGGCCAGCATGTCGGCGATCCGGTGCGTCATCCGCTCCTGGACCTGCGGACGGCGCGAGACCTCCTCGACCACGCGGGCCAGCTTGCTCAGCCCGACGATCTTGCCCTTGGGCAGATACCCCAGATGGGCCTTCCCCAGAAACGGCAGCAGGTGATGCTCGCACATGCTGTTGAAGCTGATGTCGCGGACCAGCACCAGTTCGTCGAACTTCTCCTCGAACACCCGCTGCAGATGCCGACGCGGATCGAGATGCAACCCAGCGAACAGCTCCGCATACATCCGCGCCACACGGGCCGGTGTTTCGAGCAACCCATTGCGGTCCGGGTCTTCGCCGACCGCAATCAGGATTTCTCGCACGGCCCGCTCCATGCGGGGCAGGTCGGGTTGGAATGGAGTGGGTTCTGGCTCAGTCATCAGTGTTCAGTCTTCCGTAGGACGGGCACATTTGACGCGCCCGACAAAAGTCGATATCAGACGAAAATACCTCAGAAAACCCAGTGTTTCGGAGGGGTCAACTCGCTGATTTTTGACTTATGTCGGTTACGTCACATTTGCCCGTCCGAGTCTCGTAGCCACCTTCGCCAGAAGGTGGGCGACTTGCCTGTGCGTTGGTGGGTACTCACAGACTTCCGAAGTCTTTCCCCGTGTGAGGAAGCGGGTTCCAAGCCCCCCACGTTCTGGCGAACGTGGCCACCTTCGCCAGAAGGTGGGTGAACTAGCTCGGCTCTCTCGATAGGATTCGACATCCACTGTAGCTGTCACCCGTGTGAGGAAGCGGGTTCCAAGCCACCCATGTTCTGGCGAACGTGGCGACGGGGAGCTAGTGCGGCAGTGCCACATCCCCCGTCGTCTCAGCCAACTTCTTCGGTGGATGGAAGAACAGCAACAGGAGCACCGCCCCGATCACTGCGGCCCCAGCGGGGTAGAGCAGCAGCGTGCGGTAGTTGACCACCGCTGCGTCCCCCTCACCGGTGGTGTACATTCCCTGCAAGTACACCCACAGGAATCGCGACGTGATCGGCCCCATACCGAGGACCAGGAAGTTGAACAGCCCCTGCGCACTCGTGCGGGAATCCTTTGGCAGGAACTCATCAATGAAGATGTACAGCGTCGCGAAGAAGAACGCATAGCAGACCCCATGCAGCACGTTCACAGCCACTGCGAAGTACGGGTCGGGCAAGAACGCAAACACGGCAAAGCGGGCGGCGTGTCCGAGGATGCCGATGACCATCGTCTTCCGCCAGCCGAGCGTTGCCAGCACCGGAGCCAGGAAGGCCATCGTGACAATCTCAGCGAGTTGTCCGACACTCATGGCCGTTTGAATCCAGTTCGAAGGGACACCGACCTTGCCCAGATACGTGAACGCGAAAAAGAAGAACCCGTCGTGAACGGTCGAGTCAATCCAAGTGACAACGAACAGCACCAGAATAAACGGCGTGGCCAGATGCTTGAGCGCTCCCAATCCCGCGGAAGACTCCTGTCCCGCGATTGCTGGTTTTGCAGGCGTATGTGGCAACATCAGACTGAAGACCGCCATGACGATCGAGGCCACACCCGCGACAGTGAAGGCCATCGCCTGGCCGGTGACCAGTGCCTGCCCCTGGAGTGGGGTATTGAACACCGTTCCCAGCCACGACACGAACCCACCCGCCTTGGCCATGTCGGGCACATTCGCCCAATCCACCAGAATGAAAATGAAGGGCCACGCGGCTGCGATCCAGCCAATCGTGCCCCACAACCGCACCGGACCGAACTCTTTTTGAGCATTCTTCAGGTTGGCAAACGCAATCGCATTCGTGACAGAGATTGTCGGAACGTAGAACAAGCAGTGAACCGCCATCAATCCGAACATCATCGGGAACGTCTTCGCCTGTCCCATCCCGATCATCGCCAGACCACCGATGAGGTGACTCAGCGACAGGAACTTCTCAGCTGCAAAGTTTCGGTCGACGAACGCATTCGAGAAGAACATCGCCAGGATTGCCGACACCGGGAAGCAGATGTTAATCAGCGTCTGCTGCCCCTCGGTGAAGTTCAATCCCCCCTTGCCGAAGTACCCAAAGCTTACCGGCAGCCAGCAGCCCCAGATGAAGAACTCCAGGAACATCATCACCGACAGCTTGAACTTCGGGCTGGTCGCGGGCAGCGCTGACGAGTCGTTCGCCATGGAAATACTCCGGGGAGTCGATCGGATGGGATGGGCGCACCGGAGGCCGGAACGCGGAGAAGCCGTCAAACTACTGGCCAGCGCGGCCAAGAGCAAGCGTATGGGGCACAACACTTCGCATCGAACGCGGGTTCCCAGCCGCCCACGTTCTGGCGAACGTAGCGACCTTCGCCATTACCCATTCAGGGCCGTCGAGATCGCAGCCAGCACCTCGCCGTGCAGCAGGCCGTTGGTCACGACCACGCCTCGGTTCTTGGTCAGTTCCGAGCCTTGCGTGAAATCGAGCGGGGCGCCGTGCATGTCGGTCACACGGCCGCCGGCCTCTTCGACGATCAACACGCCGCCCGCGTGGTCCCAGATTTTTTCATTGTACGTCGACTTGGTCGGCATCCGCAGGTACAGGTCGGCCTCGCCTCGGGCGACGACGCCGTACTTGGCCTGGCTGTCGAGGCGGCTCGGCGGAGCTTCGCTGCCGAGGAGTTGGCGAATTTTTCCGGTCATATCCTGGGCATTGTGGCCCGATTCGACCGACTCGCAGAACCGGGCCATCGAGCCCCGCGCGGTCCCGCTCACGCGAACCACCTGGGGAGCGGCCCGCTCATCATCCAACAACCGCAGTTGAGCCCCCTGCCCCCGAACCGCGCTGAACAAGGCTCCGACCTGCTTGTCCCACGCATCGGCAGCGGGGAGATTCGGACAGCCGAGGAGGCTGACCTCGATCCGGCCATCCACAATCAGAGCCAGCGAGACAGCGTACTGCTCGCCCCGCAGAAATCCCTTCGTCCCGTCGATCGGATCGAGGGTCCAGAACCGACTCACTCCGCCGGGGCTGTTGCCGCGATCGATCCACTGGCAGATGTCGTCGGGCTTGCCGTGCAGGCCGACTAGCTCGATCTCGTGCTGCACCCGTTGTAGTTGGCTGGTGTGGTCGGCGGAGCGAAGTTCGGCGGAGTCCTCTTCCCCGACAATGGCGTCATGGGGAAAGGCATCGCCGATGAGCTTACAAATAATCGCCTGGCTGGCGAAGTCGGCGACCGTCACGGGCGACTTGTCCTGCTTGGCCATGGTCTCGGGGGAAATGCTCTTCTGCACTGAGCGGCAGGCTTGGCTGGCCACTCGCACGGCATGCAGGGCGGTTTCCAATTCGCGGCGAAACAGTTCGGACATGAGTGGGTTCCGAGATCGGGTCGTAGCGACGCTCACCAGAACGTGGGCGGATTGTTTCGACAGTCGCGGCGGTCAAAAGACTTCCGAAGTCTTCCGAGACTTCGGAAGTCTCTCCTGTACCCGGACGCTTGTTCGGCCAGCCCACGTTCTGGCGAACGTAGCGACCACGAGGAAGGTGGCAACGAAAACAGCCCGAGACGATATCGCTCGGGCTGAGGTGCTTTCGAAAGCCTCGGGAAAGAGTCGACGACTCTGAGACCTTGCAAACTTCCGAAGTCTCTGAAGACTTCGGAAGTTTGGGGATCGACTCTCTAGACCAGAGGGGCCTTCTTTTCCTTGATGCCGGGGCATGTCGGGGCCATTTCGGCGTTGAGCGCCTTGTAGTCGGCCCACTGCTCGGGCAGGTTGTCTTCGTGGAAGATGGCGGCCACTGGGCATTCCGGAACGCAGGCTTCACAGTCGATGCACTCATCCGGATGAATGAAGAGGATCTGCTCCGCTTCGTAGAAGCATTCGACCGGGCAAACGACCACGCAATCGGTGTACTTACAGCCGAAGCACGGTTCCGCAACGATGTGTGTCATGACGAGTTCCTTCAGGATGTCCGGCAATCCGCCAAACGACAATGTCCCCTAGATCGACCGCGAGACGACAAACCCTGAGCCGATTTTTCCAGTCTGGCCATAAACGAGAATTGAGAGCCAGAAGGGAGAACCGCAGCCAATCTGCTTGATTTCTAGGTCTGCCAAAACAGCCTGTCAAGCGACGCATGACGACGAAGGCAGTTCTCTTGGAAAAGGGAAGCCGGATAGAGGGGCGGCTCCCCTGTGGCTCTGACTCCAGGACGGAGGTGTCCGACGGAACACGAGATCGCTCCGCATGGATCTTGGTCCCAAGCTCCGCTCTCATCCTTATACACAACTCGGCGAGGCCAGGGCATGGTAGGCGGCCCAGGCCAAGCTGAAGTCGAACACGCGGCGGAGGCCGCGCCACATCACTT
>JAYTWO010000481.1:0-7950 GCA_043743415.1 Planctomycetota bacterium | reverse complement strand
GCCAAGGAAGCAAAGAAAAATTGATTGGAATCCTTTGCTTCCTTGGCGAGCTTCTGTTCAATTCCCTCTGTTCAAATCGGGATGTGGTTTTGGACCAGTTCCTTAACGCCGGTTCACCAGTCGCGGACCACCGATTTGCGATCTGGATTTCCCGTCCCCCGGCACGCTGTTTGCAAACCGTGCCTCCGTAAGCAGCAGTCCTGGCCTGGACAGGCAATTCTTGCGGTTTTCTTCGGGGCTCTCGAAGAGGCTGCCAGACTGTTGAGCAGGTCTGCTGAGGAGTTGGGCACTGGGGCTCCACTCAAAAAATGGTCGGCATGAGTTGACGGACCGTCTCCGGAGCATCATAAACGTGCCCCGGCTGTCGGTGGAGCGCTCGACTTCGGCATCCGGCGGGGATCGTCCCCGCCTCCCGGAAAGCATGCAGACGCCTCGCCTCGCGATTTCGTTCTGGAGACACTGATGAGTTCGTCGTCGAAGTACAAGTTGGAGTATGTGTGGCTGGACGGGTACACCCCCGAGCCCAATCTCCGCAGCAAGACCAAGATTGTGGACAAGGCCCCGACCTCCTTGGCCGACCTCGACCTGTGGGGATTCGACGGCAGCTCCACCCGCCAGGCCGAAGGCCGTAGCTCAGACTGCGTGCTGAAGCCGGTCGCGTTCTACCCGGACAGCACCCGGAAGAATGGCTTCCTGGTGATGTGCGAAGTCATGATGCCAGACGGCACCCCGCACGCCACCAACTACCGCTCGACGATCGCCGACTCGGAAGACCTGTGGATCGGTTTTGAGCAGGAATACTTCCTGTATCAGGACGGTCGCCCGCTCGGCTTCCCGTCCGAAGGCTACCCGGCTCCGCAAGGTCCGTACTACACCGGCATCGGCTACAACAACGTCGGTGACATGGCCCGCCAGATCGTCGAAGAGCACATCGACATCTGTCTGGACGCGGGGATCAACCTCGAAGGCATCAACGCCGAAGTCGCCAAGGGACAGTGGGAATTCCAGATCTTCGCCAAGGGATCGAAGAAGATCGGCGACGACATGTGGATGGGCCGCTACCTGCTGCTCCGCCTGTGCGAGAAGTACGGCGTGGATGTCAATTTCCACTGCAAGCCACTGGGCATGGAAGTCGACTGGAACGGCTCCGGCATGCACTGCAACTTCTCGACCGCGTACATGCGGGACAAGGGCGGCAAGCCCTACTTCGAGAAGCTGATGGCGGCCTTCGACAAGTACAAGGAAGAACACATCGCCGTCTACGGTCCGGACAACCACATGCGGTTGACCGGTCTGCACGAGACCCAGTCGATCGACAAGTTCAACTACGGCGTGGCCAACCGCGGTGCGTCGATCCGCATCCCGCACGCCTTCGTCAAGAACGACGCCTACCGGGGCTACCTGGAAGACCGTCGTCCGAACTCCGCCGGTGATCCGTACAAGATCACCTCCCGCGTGCTGAAGACGATCCTGTCGGTGCCAACCACGTAGTCGTGTGTGGGTAGCTACGTTCGCCAGAACGTGGGCGACCGGGACCAGCGTTCGCCCTCGATCAAGACTTCCGAAGTCTTCAGAGACTTCGGAAGTCTGCTGACTCCGCGAATGCCGAGACATGCCGCCCACCGCCTGGCGAAGGTCACTACGTTCGCCAGAACGTGGGTCGCTCGATGATCCAAGAAACCCCCGGCTTGTGGCCGGGGGTTTTTTGTTGGTCAGCGAACCGCTTCCGGGGCGGATAAAAGATTCTCCTGGACACCGGTTGCGGATCCCCACAGATGGTATCCACTTGAGGGAAGGGGATACCTGTTTGTCTCCCATCCCCCGATGGTCGTCCTCGCTTTCGGAACGATGTCGGGATACGCACTGATCGCGACGATTGCCAATCGCATCTCGCTGAGACTCCTCTCAGTAGCGGCCCACGCGGGGATAGGGCAGCGTCTTCATCCGCGTACGATACCAGTTGATCACCGCTCGCCAGCGGCGGATCAATCCCTGTGCCATGCGGCGCAAGGCAGGGCGGTCTTCCAATCGCTTCAGAAGCTTTCCCGCTCGTGATTCCGGCGGTTCGCCGAGTGATTCAATTGAGCTTTCGCTGGCTGCGGCTCGGTCCTGGGAGACCTTCCAGGTCTGGACGTAGATCCATTGCTGAGGTGTCGTCGGATCGCAATTCTCCCCCGCTGTGGCGACCAGAAACGTAAACCAGATCTGACCATCAAGTTGCCCAAGCGGAATGAATCGTGGCGAGTTCAAATAGTCGTAGATGTCCCAGTACCCACGTGGCAGATCGAGGGGAATCCGACACAGGTAGACCCGGTTGACCTCGAATCGGCTGGCCGCATAGAAGTCCGCAAACAAGGTCGGCGAGACGCTGTGAAAGCCATGTTCGACACAGTTGGATGAGGGCGTCAGATGAATGACCCGTCCGCCAGACTTCACCATCCGGCAGCAGTGGCGAATTGCAGCTGCGATATCAAACACGTGTTCGATTGTGCCGGAGTCGAGGACCAGATCGAACGCACCTCGCAGGGCGTCTGGCGTTTCGGGAGAATTGAGATCGAGAATTGCGTCCGGAACTTCGTAGTCCGAGTAGTCCACCCGCGTGATCTGTTGGAACCCGATCATTTGCAGGAGGCAATCATCCGAGAGAAACCCCTTGGCCGCGAGATGAGGCTCTCGATGCAGTTCCTCATGTACAGGCTGAAGTGGCACACCATGATGGCGGGCCATCGCACGGACTTCGTCCCCGGTGACGTACACATGCTGGCGTCCCAGTGTGACGACCGCCCCCCGAAAGGGCCGTCGAGCCGCCTCCAGCAGGAGCAGATTCACAGCAGCTCGCGCGAGTCCCATCTCAAATCCCCAAGCTCACCGACACAGACTGCCAGGAAACATCCGGTCGCTCCGAATTCGGACAGGTTCTAGAACCGAGGGAAAACTCGATCGGGCAGATCGCTGGTCCTGATTCACGACTTGCCGTTACTTTACCAATGAGTGCCTCTCAATGAACTCGACAATCGGGGTCGAGTCCTCCAGCCCGTGGGGGTGATGTTTGACGCCGGGTTTGGAGATCAGGGGGATGTCGCCGCAGAGGGCCTTGTAACGGTTCGGCGATCAGGCCGGTGTTTTCGTCCCAGGGCACGACCTCGTCCGCGTCGCCGTAGACGTGCAGCAGCGGCACCTGCCACAGCAGTCCGGGACGAAACCGCTTGATCCGCAGCCAGGGAACCTGTGTCATCACCTCGACATCGCGCGAGACGGCTTGCCGTACTGGTCGGAGCGTTTCGACCTCGCACAACAACTCCACGCCATCGACCTCGCGTTGGTCGGGGCGGGACGAATGGCGGACGACGAACTGAACCTGGATTGCCGGATCGCGAGCCAGAGTCCGTGCCAACGACCATGCAAACGTCTCCAGTCCGCCCACGGTCTTACCCGCCTGGGGCACAATCGCGGGATACGCATTGACTGCGACGATTGCCAATCTCATCTCGATGTTCCTGGCTTTAGAAACGACCGACCCGGGGATATGGCAGCGTCTTCTTTTTCACAACTGACAACGAGCGATCGCAAAATCGTCGTCGCCCGCGAGGCCGCAATACCTGTCGGTGGCGACGAGGAGCCGAGTCGACTCAGAGTGATCGCACAGCGGGCACGCCACCCATTTCAGAGCGATCAGCTGCGACGCGGGTGGTGTGTGTGTCATCTGGTCCTTGTCCTTGTCCGTGTCCGTGTCCGTGTCAGTCACCGGGAATGGCAACCATTGTGATCCCCTGACATCCTCTTCAAGATTGTCCCCGAATCAGGGCGTTCTGCAAGACCGACAGCATCGCGGTCTCGACGAAGTGTGTGCGAAGAGGTTCTGCCAATCTTTGGCAGCCCCCCGCCTCGTCGTGAAGTCACCGTCAGCACCAGTGAGGTGACGAGATGTCGGACATACCGTGATCCGACCTTCCCGTATTGCGTCGGGAGGGCGCATCCCGCAACCCAAAGTCTTCGCGATGAGGGGCACTACGGATGAACACCTCACGTTGTCGACCGCGGTGGGAAGCGGTACAGTCGCTCGCGTAACGGACCCGTCGGGCCAGCCCGACGGCGAATCCTGTTGAACTGTGGTGGCATCATCGCGAGCCCCTTCTTGGATCTCATTCCCCTCGCTGTCCGAAACCTGCTCCTGCGACTGGAGGTCAACCGGGCAGTCGCGTTTTTGCTCCTCTCCCGAGCCTGGCAGTTTCTCACCGGGATCGTCACGGTCGTCCTGCTGACCCAGTGCTTTGATGAGAGTACGCTGGGGATCTATCAGCTGTTTATCAGTCTGATCGGGATGCAAATGTTCGTCGAGTTGGGGCTGCCGTGGACCATCGTGCTGATGACGAGCCATGAGTGGTCCCGGCTGCGGATGGATGCGGTGGGGCGGGTCGAGGGAGACCTGGTGGCGCTGGAACGGTTGTCGAGTCTGCACCGGTTTGTATCGCGGTGGTTTGCCGTGTGTGCGGTGATTTTTCTCGGTGGCGTGTCCCTCGACGGATACTATGAAATTGGGGCGAAGCAGCCCCAGGTCGATTGGCTTTATCCGTGGTTGGCCTTTGTGGCGGTGAATGCGGCGGCACTGATTTACGTGCCCAAGTTGTCGATCCTGGAAGGCTGCCAGCAGGTCGGAACCGTCAATTTCTACCGACTGCTGCAGGCGGTGACCGGAACTCTCGTGGTGTGGACCGCACTTTGGGCCGGGAGTGGACTGTGGATCCTGGTCGCTTCGAGCGTGGTCCGTTGGGCGTGGGATGCTTATCTGGTCGAGGTCCGTTACCGAGAGACGTTCAAGTCCCTGCGAGAACAGCACGAGACTGTACACACCGCCTGGTTTCGAGAGCTGTGGCCGCTCTCCTGGCGACTGGCGATTCAGACGATCGGGAGTTATTTCAGCACCTACTACTTCACTCGTGTGGTTTTCAATCAGATGGGAGACGCGGAAGCCGGACGGTTCGGGATGACATGGACCATCCTGATGACGGTGCAAACGGTGAGTCTCGCCTGGGTGCATACGCGTTATCCGGAGTTCGGGGCGATGGCTGCGCGAGGAGAACACGATCAGCTGCGCCGCCGACTCATCAAGACGGGGGCCATTTCGATGAGTGTGTTTCTGGCGGGGTCAGGCATGTTCTGTGCGGTCGTGTCTGCCTTGGAGCAGGTGGGGGTTCTGAAAGCGGGCCGGTTTCTCGCACTCCCCGAAACGGGACTGTTGGTGACCGGCTTGACGCTGCTGCTGCTGGCCAATGTGCTGAGCATCTCAATCCGTGTGTATAAGAAAGATCCGTTCCTGATCTCGCACGCGATTTCCTCGCTGGCGGTCGCGCTGCTGGCCTGGGAGGCTGGGCAACGATACGGAGTGTTGGGGATCGGGTGGGCGTACATTCTGGTGGCGGGTGGCTTCACATTCCCGGTCAGTCTTGCACTGGCTTGGATGCATCAACAGAGGTTGAAAAGATAAAGCGGTCGATCCAATGATTGTCCCCGGGGGATGTGGGGAATCTCCCTCGACTACGGCTTCGCCAACGAGTGCCGCTCGATGAACTCGACAATCGGGGTCGAGTCCTCCAGACCGTGCGGGTGGTGTTTGACGCCGGATTTGGCGATCAGCGTGATGTCGCCGCCCAGGGCCTGGTAGACCAGCGCCTCGGTCACTTTCAGTTGCAGCTTGACCATTAGCGCCGGACAACACGGCACTCCGAAGCACTCTGTTAAGGCCAGCGGTGCCCGCGACTTTGACTGCCGAAACAGCCCCATCAACAGCGCCGCCATCGCCGTCAGACGCGGCCCCGACGTGTGCTCTGGCACCCCTCGGGGAGCGTGGCACTCGTCGAACAACCGCACGGACGGAGGTCACAAGACATCGGAGTTCTCGCTGGCATTCCCAATCAACTTTTCGCCAACCGTGGTGATCACGATGGCCGACACGGCGATTCGCTGGACGGAGACTTCCCTGGTCACGTTCACGTTCAGCGAGGCAGTCACAGGGTTCACGAATGCAGATCTGGTGATTGCGAACGGGACGTTGACCGCAGTCGCTTCGGCGAATGGGACCTCCGTGGCCCGGCCCCCCCACTAGACTCGGAATGTCCGGCGACCTTGGGATGCCCGTGAGTCCACGACCTCGGACACGCTGTCGGCTTCGGCGAAGAGAATCGATAATTCGGACATTGACAGAGCGTGGAACCACTGGTCACGATGTCTGCTCGAGATTTCACTTCGCGTCCTCTCAGGACTCCCGATCGATGATTCGCTTACGACTCCCACGACTGGGGCTGCGGTTGGCGTGTGTGGGGCTGATGCTCTGCCTGGGCTTGGCGGTGTTCGCCGCCCCGAGTCGCTCGAAGACCAAGGCGAAGGCGAAGAAGGCGGCACCGAAGATTGCCGATATCACGTCGACCGATGACCGGCTGGCGGTCTTGGAGCGCATCCGCCGCTCGTTCCCAGCCCTGAGCGGAAACGCCCGCTTCACTTCAGCGGATCTCGACGAAGCGGTCGAGATGTACGTCCCGCGTGTCACCAAGACGCCGTTCACGCCGGTTGTGGACGACATCACGTTCCTACGGCGCGTGAGCCTCGACCTCACCGGGGTCTCCCCTCAGCCGGAGAAGATCAAGACCTTCCTGGCCGACACTAACCCCAAGAAGCGGGCCAAGGTGATCGAGGACCTGCTCGCCTCCGATGCCTATTCCCGCAAGTGGGCCCGGTACTGGCGGAGCGTGGTGTTTCACGACTCGTCTGCCCAGAAGAACCGCGTCAACCCGAATGCCTTCGAGGAGTGGCTGTTCTCCGAATTCAAGGCCGGAACCAGTTGGGACCGCGTGGTCGGCGAGATGCTGTCGGCCTCACCCCAGCGACAAAAGGGCAAGAAGGATAACGAAAACGGCTGGGAGCAGGACACCGGCCCGAACAACTTCGTACTGGCCTGCGAGAACAAGCCGGAGATCATCGCCGCTCAATCGGCGCGCATCTTCATGGGGATCAGCGTCGGCTGTGCGGAGTGTCACGACCACCCGTTCGATGACTGGAAGCGGGAGGAGTTTCACGAGATGGCCGCGTTCTTCTCCCCCGGCAAGTACTACATGACCGATGCCGATGACCCCGACAAGAAGACCGAGATGCAGGCCAGCTTCCTGCTCGGCGAGGTGCCGCCGCCGAACCTGCCGCCGGGACAACGGCGGGTCGTGGTGGCGGCCTACATGATCTACAACCCGGACAACTATTGGTTCGCGCGGGCCTATGTGAATCGCATCTGGAATGAACTGTTGGGGGACGGGTTCTATGCGGTCGACAGCCTCGGTCCCGACAAGGAAGTGGTGCATCAACTGATCGTCAACCGGCTGGCTTACACCTTCCGCGCCGGGGGCTTCGATCCAAAGTCGCTGCTCCGGACGATCACCAACAGCCAGACCTATCAGCGCGAGATCCGCACGATCAGTGACGACGCCGATCTGTTCACTTCGGTGCGTCCCACACGTCTGCGCCCCTTCGAAGTGGCCGACGAGTTGGAGCGAGTCCTCGGCAAGGACATGAAGCCGATCCGCAATGGCGTCGAGCGAGCCTTCGAGTACAACCCGTCGATCCCGCAACGCGATCTGGAGGGATCGATCCAGCAGGCCCTGCTGCTGATGAACCAGCCGCAGATTCAAAACCGGCTGGCCAAGGGGGAACTCAAACAGCAACTCGTCGCGACCCAGGGCCACCCCGCTCTGATCGAGGCCGCCTTCCTCGGCATCCTGGCCCGCAAACCGACCCCGGAAGAGACCGCGCGCTACACCAAGTACCTCCAGTCGACCGACGACCGCAATGCCAACATCGACGACCTGCTGTGGGTGCTGCTGAACAGTGCGGAGTTCACGACCAGACGATAGACTGAAACTCAGCTGGGACGTTTTAGGGAGGCAGACGGGTGGCACGGTCTGACGC
>JAYTWO010000480.1:0-10888 GCA_043743415.1 Planctomycetota bacterium | reverse complement strand
TTGATGCTTGATCGACAGCGGGCGGCAGACGGCAGTTTGTCGTGACTCACCGGGGGTTGAGAGCTGAGAGTCTCCTCAGTGCTCAATCCGTTTCACGTGAAACGGCGGGGGGATCGTTTATGGTTTATGGTTGATCGATAGGCTGCTGGACTCCTTCGATCAACCATCAATCATCAACCCTCAACGTACTCCGGGCGCTGACGCTTCCGGCTCGTTGTTGACTCCGCAGACGGCAGAGACTGCCGCGATCAACGCTGCGTGGCCCACGATCCCCCGTGCGTGGCGCGACGAACCCCTCGAACGCCGGTTCGCCCGGCTCCAGGAAACCATCGTCGCCGTCCGCAACGTGAGAGCCATCTACAACATCCCGCCGACGACCCAACTGCAACTGATGATCCGCGCCTCAGCTGAGGTGGCGGGCGAGATGACCCACGTCGCCGCCCAGTTTGACAACCTCGCCAAGACGATCCTGGCCGCCGCCGGAGCCGATGTGGTGCGCCCCAGCGCCTCCGCCGGTTTCTCCCTGGGCGACGCCGATGGCTACATCCCTCTGAAAGGGATCATCGACCCCGTCGCCGAACTCGCCCGCCAAAAGAAAGAGGCCGACAAAATCCGCAAACACATCGCAGGCCACGAGGGCAAACTCAACAACGCCGCCTTCACCGCCAAAGCCCCCGCCGAGGTCGTCTCCGGGATTCGCGAGACCCTGGCCGGGCTGCATAAGCAACTGGCGGCGACGGAGGAGATCATCCAGGATCTGGGTGGGTGACTTGGCGATGAAGATTCTGCGATATGTATTCACGACTTTGCCCCGAAGGGGGAACCGGTCGGCCAGTTCCTCTATACTCTGACGCACAATCGACGACACTTTCATCATTCCGATGACACGGAGAGTTCTCTCGTCTCCACCGGCAGATCGCACGAATCCCTGTTGATTTCCTAGGTTTTTGGATACTTGTCTCAGTCTGGCATGCGGCCTGCACCTTTGTCTGACCGTGGGAATGATCCCACGGTCATTGCGACCCTCGGTCGGGAACCACAGTCAGGGAGATTGCCATGTTCGTCCATTCACTCATCAGTCAAGCTCATCGTTGTCGCCAAGCTCTCGCCCAGGCTCTGGGCGGTTCATCGGCTCGCAGACGCGATCCGGCCACCAGGACTCCCACACATCTCGAAGACCGCAAGCTGCTGGCAGCTGTGGTGGGTGGAAACCTGCAGATCGCCGGTTCCAATGGCATCGACAATGTGCTAGTGGACGATGTGACGGTCAGCGGTCAGTCGATGATCCGAGTCAACCACAATGGGTACACCCAGTATTTCAACCGCACCAGCGTGCCGGGCGAGATTCGGTTCTGGGGATACGGGGGGAACGACAGCTTCGACTACATCGGCACCAAGGATTGCTACCTCAATGGGGGGGCCGGCAACGACTACCTCAGCGGCGACGCGGGGTGGGACTACATTCTCGGCGGGAACGGGCACGACACTCTGGAAGGCTGGGCGGGGAACGATGATCTGTATGGTGGCTCCGGAAACGACCTGCTCGATGGTGGCAGCGGCCATGACTGGCTCTACGGCCAAGCGGGGAATGACCTGCTGGGCGGTGGAGCCGGAGATGATCTGCTGAATGGCGGCAGCGGCTACGACGTGGCCTTCGGCGGGAGCGGCTTCGATGACTTCGAAGAGGTCGGCAATGACCCCGGCGGGTGGCTGTACTATCCCATCACGACACGCTTCGGGGTGCAGTACCGCTCGGCGGGTGTGCAGGACTTCAACGGCTATGATGATGTGGTCTGGAGTTGAGGCTCCCAATGACTGAAGCGGGTTGGGGGCCGGGTGCATTTGCCGAATGGCGGTCTCTGACCCCCTCTCCCCCGCGAGCGACGTGGCTTTCACATGATGCACGTTGCCGGGGAGAGAGATCGGGTGAGGGGGCCACACCGCCCGTTCAGGCCCCTCACCCCGGCCCTCTCCCTCACAGTGGAGTCCACTCCGAAGGCCGCATCGATTGTGGGGGAGAGGGAGCAGAGAGAGCGGACCGCCGCCGATTGGCGAATACATCGACCGAGGCCGTCCACAGTGGGCGGCCTCAGCCCATTCCATGGACAAGAGCCCCATCAGACGGGCGGCTCATCTCCGCGATTTGCGTGCTCACTTCCCGAGGGACGACTGCTCCAGCAGGAGCATGGCTTGGTAGCGGTCGACAACCTCTTTCGGGGCGATGGTGGGGAGGTTTTGGGCGAGGGTGTGGTTTTCCAGGATGTCGATCAAGCGGCGGTATTGGACCTCCTTGAGTTCGTGGCGTTCGGCTTGTTTTGACTGCTCTTCGCGGGCGAGGCGGCGTTGTTCGTAGGCGGCGTAGCTGGGGAGTTGCTGGATGTCCTCGAAGAGGGTGGGCTGGTCTTCGGGCTTGAGGAGGGGGGACTTGTTCCAGTCCTCGGGGTGGGCGAGGTCGGGCCATTTCTCGGCGATCTCGGCCATGAGTTCGCGGCGGCCGCCTCGACGACCGGGGCCGCGCTGCGGGGGGCGGCCTATCTGGCTTTGCTGGTGTTGTTCGAAGGCTCGCTGCAGGTCGTCAACGGAGCTGTCGAGGGTCAGCCCCAACTGCTGGCTGAGTTCGACCACGATTCGGCGGGTCGTGGGCGAGGCGTCCCGCAACAGATCGCGGAGGGGGCCGGACATCTTGGCGGGGAGGTTCAGTTCCGGATTTTCAGCGGTCTTTTCAGGGGTGTCCTTGTCAGCCGCCTCCTTGTTGGCACCCGGCTCTAAACTCTCTTGAGGCTCCTTCGGTGGCGGGCCGCGTCGCGTGCGTTCCCGCAGCAGCTCATAGCCCGGAATACGACTGAACTTTCGCAGCAGGAGATCGGACGACTTCAGCGGGATGTCGATCGTCTCGCCGACGATCACGGCCTGGGCGAAGGCTTCGTCGAACGAGACGGAGCCATCCTGGTCGGCGTCGGCATTGGGCATGGGGTCGCCATTGCGGCTGTGGCCGATCATGGCGCCCCAGAAGTAGCTGCTGAATTCCTGGTCGTGTTCGATGTCGGGGCGGCAGCCAGCGGCGGGGAGGTCGAACTGCTGGGCGAAGAAGCCGATGCGGGGGTGGGAGTCGAGAGTCTCCCGCGTCTGGAGGTCGTTGAAGATCGTGTTGGCGAACCCGCCGCAGTAACACTGGGCCATGACCAGCACCACCGGCAAATCCGAGGGCAGCTCATCGAGCCAGTTCTCAAACTCGCGGACGGAGATCGATTGATTGTCCCAGCAGGTGATGGTCGTGTTGCGGGGATCATCTTCCGGGCCTTCGCCGCCGTGAGCGCTGACATAGACCAGCAGGCGATCACCAGTCTTCGCGTCTTTGGCGATGCGAGAAATTGCAGCGTGGATGCCGTCGGGCGAGGTCGGGCCGGAGCACTGGGGAACGCGATGGTTGCGATACTCGACCCACGCACCGGGCGGGCCGCCTCGGCGATGCAGGCTGGCGAGCAAGTCCGTGGCGGGGAGCTGGGACGGCACCTGGGGGGCGAGAACCTGCAAGTCCGCCTCGGCATCCGCCCCATCGGAGAAGAAGATGTCGTGGCTGCGATGGCCCAGATGCTGTTTGTCGAGCACACTCTGGAAGAAGATGACATTGGCCTCCAGTGAGGCCTGATTCTGCTCGGGGACATAGCCCCCCCCGATGGTGACAAAGTAGTCGGTGGCAAACAGATTCTGGGAGTTCACGAGCGAGCCGAGCAGAATCAGCAGAGCTGACCCCGTCAATCGCTTGCGGTGGAGATGCACCATGTGTTTCGCCCCGAGTCTCAGGAGTCGCCCCCGCGGGCCGCTTCCGTCAGTCCCCGGTGGTCCAGGAAATCGAGCCACCGCCACTGACATCGTACGTGCAATGTCGAATCGCGACTACAGCCAAGTGTCGTGCGGCGGACGCCGAAGTGCGAGACGCACCTCGACCACTCCGTCCCAAGCTAAGCTTGCGAATGAGACAGGGTGTGACACCTCCACGGGACACAGCTCAGTTGGCGATCACCGTGACCGTATTGACCCGGATGTACTGGCTGTCGAGTGGTGCGGTGTTGAACTTGCCTGTCCCGGCAGTCACGGTGGCTGTGGCGTTGTCCTTGAGGGTCAGTTGCGTGTCGTCGGTCACCGTGTCGACTGTGTAGCTCACGCCGTTGATCTGGACGGCTTCCCCGGCACCCAGTTGAGTCGTGAACAGCGTCCCCACGCCAGTGACAGCCTTCGTGCCGGTCGTCACGCTGAGGGTTCCGGTCAGGCTGCCCGCGAAAGCGGTGTAGCCATCGAGCGGGGTGTCGGTGAGGGCACTCACGTTGGTCGGTCTGGAGATGTTAAACGATGGGACAGCGTGGATGGCATCGACAACGGTCATTCCCGTGCCGAGGACATGTCCGAAAACGGTGTGCTGTGCGGCGTTGAGGAAGGTGTTGTCGGCGGTGTTGATGAACCACTCACTGGTCCCGCCCGCCGGGTTGCCAGACGGCAGTGCCATCGAGAGGGTGCCCCGCAGATTCGAGTTTTTGGCCAGGAACTCGTTGGCGATGGCGGCGTCCTTGGTGATCGCCTGCACGGGCGGCACGAGGTCAAAACCGCCTCCCTGGACGATGAAGTCTGATCCATTGGCGTTGTGAGCGGAGCGGTGAACGATCGATCCCTCATACCGGGCCAGATAGGCCAGGAAGTTCGCCACCGTCACGGGCGCATCGACGTTGAACAACTCGATATCGACATTCCCCTTCGAGGTGGCGAGGCGTACGACTTTGCCAGTTGCGAATTGGACATCCACCGATTGTGTCGTGCCAATGGCCGTGCCATTCACGGTCTGCCGGACCACCAACGTATTCAGGCCATCGTTCGCATCGGTGTGAGTCAAGGGCACCTGCACGGTGGCTGTGCCTTGAGCGTTCAGAGTCGCGGTCCCATTGTCGAAGCTCCCATCCCCGTCGCTGTCGACTTCGACGGTGCGGCCAGCCGTCCCGGTGATCACCACGCCGACCGTGGGAGCCGTCGCGATCGAGATCCCGCTGGATTGAATCAATCCGGTCGGGTCCACAACGACCGTGATCGGATTGACAAACGCAGTCCGGGCTGCGGTCACAGCGGCCAGCAGACCGGTGGTCGCGTTGTCGATGCGGGCGGTCAGCAGAGCTGCGGGAACCGGGGTTGTTTCGAATTTGCCAATCCGCGGGTGATCGGGCAGCGTTCCGGTTCCGTTGGATCGGCTGTCGTTGCCTTTGCCGCCCACGACGACAAATCGCCCGTCAAAGTCAGCAGCGCCGACCAGCGAGAAGGCATCATCCCCGCTTCCCAGATGAGCGACGAACGACTTGGAGGTGGCCGATGCATTCACCTGCACCAGATCGGCCCCACGACCTCCCGAGATCCGGACATGCTGGGTGGCCGTTCCATTGGCGAGTCGAACATCGTCCGCCCCCCGGCCCATGTGGGCCACGAGCCATCGCCCCACCGTGCTGTCGTCCAGGGCCAGCCGATCCGCTCCGTTGCCACCGACCACGACGAGGTTGTGCTTGACCTCGGATGCGGTGAGAGAGACCAGATCGTCCCCCTCTCCCATCCAGGCGGTCAGGCTGCCATCAATCGTGGAATTCTCGGCATAAAGGGTCTCGTTGCCCGCCCCCCCCGTGAACCACACTCCCCCCAGGATATCCGCGTTCGTCAGCCCCAACTGGTCATTCCCAGAACCGCCATTCACCACCAGATGCCGATCCAGCGTGACATTGTCCACCTGCATCTTGTCATTGCCCGCTCCGAGACTCGCATAGATCGAGCCGGTGGAAGTGAGGGCCACAGCGAAGGCCACGAAATCGGTCGCCGCTCCGTTAATCGTCGTGCCGTTCAGCCCCTGAACGACAATCCCCGCTGCGGTTTCGGCGATTTTAATGTCGTTCGCAGCCGAATCCCCCACCAGGTGCAGATTACCCCGCACGAGTTGGGCGGTGACATTCCCGGCGAGGAGTGTCCGCGATTCCAGGGCGGCCGGACTGCGAAAACCACCGAGAAGTCCGGGACGCAGTGCCTGGCGACGAGAGCTGGACCCGAAAAACCGGCTGAGAAAAGAGGCAACCATTGTTGTTTCGGTCCACTGGGATGCGAAGATGTTGGTGCGACAGGGCTTTGCTGGAGGGAACGCGACCCACCCTCCCGAATCCGCCCCGAAGATCATGAGGTCATTTCGGACAAGAGTCAAACCCTACCCATCCTACCCAGTCGGATTTCGGACGGGGAATTGTGAGAGGTTCACAGCTCCCGAATTCAATCTGGGAATCAGTCGCCTGGGCGAAAGAGATGTAACGATTATGCGGGTCAACCCCTTGTCGGCGATTTCTCCGAAATCGCTGCGGAGACACATCAGAATTGATCTGTCACAAGAACCAGAGTTCGCCCGCCCCCCGTCACGCTGACTGACCGCAGTCAACAAAACCTGGTTGGAGAGAGAGCACCCGCCTTCTACTGGGCCTTCGTTACCTTCGTTACCTTCTGTTCACATCCGGACTGGGAACAGAAGATAACGAAGGTCGGAAGTTCAGGTCGAGGCGTCTTTGGCCCATCTGAGGTCCATAAAGCGACAGAGTCTGGAAGACTGGAAAGTCATGCCCTTCATGAGTGAGGAATTGTGACTTGGAGGACTAGGGCGAAGTGACCTGTGGAGGAGTCTGCGGATTCGCAAGCCGATTCACGGATGCCAGCGGAGCGACATCACCGACGGACGCTCCCGTTGGAATCGCTCCTCGCGACCACTAGACTCGCCCCACCATGACCGAACAGCTGATCTTGTGCGCGTCCGCCGTGCTGGCGGGGATCATTAACTCCGTGGCCGGAGGCGGGACGTTGCTGACGTTTCCGTCGCTGACTTACGTCCTCGGGCCGTCTGATGACGCAGCTGTGATCGCCAACGCGACCAGTACGATTGCCCTCTTTCCGGGGTCATTGGCCGCGCTGTGGGGCTATCGCCGTGAATTGAAGGGCACGCAGACATCGCTCCTGCCGCTGTTGATCCCCTCGGTGATCGGCGGAGCCATCGGCACCTGGCTGGTGGTCAGCTACCCCGCCAAGACGTTTCAATTGCTGGTCCCGTGGCTGATATTGCTCGCCACTCTGCTGTTCATGTTACAGCCGGTGATCTCGCGCTGGACCGGCATCGGCCTGCCGCATGAGGTTCCCACGCTGCGGACGCGGATCGGGATCGTGGCGTTCCAGTTTCTGGTGGCCCTGTACGGCGGGTACTTCGGGGCGGGGATCGGCATCCTGATGCTCAGCTCGCTGGCTCTGATGGGAGACTCAGACATCCACCGTATGAACGCCGTGAAGTCGCTCCTCGCCTCGCTGATCAACGGCACGTCGGTGGCCCTGTTCGTGTGGCAACAGAAGGTCAACTGGGAGCTGGCCCTGCCGATGATCGTGGCCGGGATCATTGGCGGCTTCGCCGGAGCCACTTTGGCCCGGAAGCTCAACAAGAATCACATCCGCTACGGCGTGATCGTGATCGGGTTCGTGGTCTCGGCGACGTACTTTGTCAGGGTGTATGGGTGACCCGGCGGGTGAATTTCAGAAACTGGCTAAATGTGTGAATCTCGCCAACGCCAACAAGTTCGGGCACATTCGCCGGGTCAATGGTATACTGGGTCTGCACGTCCCAATATTGGTCACACCCTTGGAGCTGCTCGGCGAGAATGCATCATGACACAGCGCACCATCCTGGAAGAGATTCGTCACGTCAGGCACCTCATCTCTGAAGAGATTGGGCATGACCCCCGTCGGATCGCCAACGACGATGCGAGCCTTCAGGCGGATCTGAAGGACCGGATTATCAACAGCAGCGGCGAATCCACCACCAATCGGACAATCCGATGCGAAGAGGAGGAGAAGAGGAGCGTTTCGGCGAGGAGTGAGACAGAGACCGCCCTTCGATGATCACGGTCTTTGGATCACTCGAACCGTTCTCAGAATTACGATAGCCTGTTGGCACATGGGCGAAGCGGAGCTTCGAGGATATGCGGTCCCCAGCGGAACTGGGGACCGAGACGCCGAAGTGGTCGTCTCTTCATCCCGGTGAAATTCACATGCTGCAACTCATTGCGGAAGGCCCGGAACCTCGGCAGCGCTGGCGGCAGGCGTTGGCGTCGGATCGGGATTATCGGCTGGGGCGATCGAGCGAGGTCGAGTTGCCGGTGCCTTGGGAACCGGCGATGTCGCGGGTGCATTGCCTGGTCCGGGCGCGGCATGGGGAGATCGAGTTGGAGGTCTCAGCGCAGGCCAGTAACCCCGTGTTCCATCGCGGGGAGGCGATTCAAAAGACGCGGCTCGCCGGGTCGGAGAGCTTCGTCATTGGCCGCACGCGGTTCATCGTGGCCCATGCCGACACCGATGACTCCAGCGGGTCCGACAGCCCGATTGAAGAGGTCGTCGTCACCCGCCAGCAACTCCAAAACGTCCGCTACGAAGACCCCGACCGCCGCATCGATGTCCTCGCCAAACTCTCCGATGTCTTCGGTAGCTCACATGGCGAGATGGAGCGCGACAGCCGGTTGGTGAGTCTCATTCTGACTGGCGTTCGCTCGGCCGAGGCGGCTGCGATTATCGCCCTCGAAGACGATGGCACGATCCGCCTTCGCAGTTGGGAACGCCGCCGTGAGACAGCTGGGGCGTTCCGACCGAGTCGCCGCCTCGTGACCGATGCCCTGGGTCGCAAGCAGACGACGCTGCACCTGTGGGATCCCGGCACGGCCAGTACGGAGACCGAGACCGACTACACCGTCTCCGCGGAATTCGACTGGGCGTTTTGCACTCCGGTGCGCGGCAGCCGCGGCCACCGCTGGGGCGTGTACGTCGCCGGGCAGTCACCGGTCCACACGGGGACCACCGGGCGTCAGGTGCTGCAAGCGGACATCAAGTTCATTGAACTGCTGGCCGAGTTGATTGGCTCGGTCGATCGCCAGAACCGGTTGGAGGGGGACTTGTCGGTACTCCGGCAGTTCCTCTCGCCGCCGATTCTGACTGCACTCGAGAGGGCCGGGGATCGCGAGTCGATGGCCGCCGATCTGGAGCCGCGCGAGTGCGATGTCACCGTGCTGTTCTGCGACTTGCGAGGCTTCAGCCAGCGGTCGGAGGAGTCGTCGGGAGACCTGCCGGGGCTGCTCAATCGCGTGAGCGGGGCCTTGGAGATCATGACGCAGAACATCCTCAAGCACGGCGGCGTGACGGGGGATTTTCTGGGCGATGCGTCGCTCGGGTTCTGGGGCTGGCCGTTTGCGAGTGAGGAGGCTCCGCTCAATGCCTGTCGCGCCGCTCTCGCGATTCGCCGAGCCTTTCAGAAGGCCCGCGAGACTCCGCATCATCCGCTCAACGACTTCGAGATGGGGATCGGCATCGCTCATGGCCGTGCCGTCGCCGGCAAGATCGGCACCAGCGACCGCGTGACCGTCACCGTCTTCGGCCCGGTCGTGAACCTCGCCTCCCGCTTAGAGACGATGACGAAGCAGCTGCGCGTGCCGATCCTGCTGGATGAGGCGACGGCCAACCTGGCCCGCACCCGCTTCTCGCGCGAGGAGGGCCGCACCCGCCGCCTGGGCACGGTCCAGCCGTACGGCATGGAGACGACGCTCCAAGTCAGCGAGCTGCTCCCCCCGCTCGCCGAGTTCCCCGAACTGACCGATGAACACATCACGCGCTACGAGCAGGGCGTCGACCACTTCACCGCCGGTCGCTGGGGCGAAGCCTACCGCTGCCTGCACGACATGCCCCCCACCGACCAGGCCCAAGACTTCCTGACTCTCCGCATCGCCCAGCACAACCGCAACCCCCCGCCGGGGTGGAATGGAGTGATTCAGTTGCCGAATAAGTAGCTTGGAATTCACTCCGAGGTGCTCTTGCACAGGACGTGCATCCAGACCTCTAAAGCGATGTCGGGGCCAACCCGCGATCTGCCATCAATCGACAGACCAGAAACGCAGAAGGGTGACACGATGCCTGAGATTGAATGCCCAAAGTGCCATGTCTCCAAGACCGTCGACGAAGACGTGTTTGACTCCGCCATTGGCAAGAATGCCAAATGCCGCTGTGGTCACTCCTGGATCGTCGAACGACCAGAGATTGACTTGGCTGCATTTGCAACCAACTTGCAGAATGACTCTGAAGAAGGAGTATTCCTGGCTCGGACATCACACCTGCCATGGAGCGATGAGACCAAGGATCGGTCAGCACAAATCCTGGAAAGTCGACATGTCATCATCACGACAACAAATTGCGTCGACGGTTATCGGGTGGAACAGTATCTGGGAATCGAAAGCGTTGAGTGCGTGATCGGAACGGGCATTTTCTCGGAGAGCGCGGCGGGAATGGCGAACTTTCTCGGCGTTCGAGCATCCTCTTTCGAAGCGAAGCTCCAGGAAGCGAAGAAGGTCGCTTTTGAGGCGATCAAGTATCGTGCTTATCGAATGGGAGCAAATGCCGTCATCGGCGTGGATATGGACTACACGGTTTTCACAGGAAATCTAATCGCCCTAATCATCAATGGGACGCTGGTTCAGTTGACTCGACAACCTGATCGAGAGCATCGCCAATGATTGGGGAGAATAGACGACAAACAGCGGATGTCGTCGGGGTGCTACCGAGAATGCATGCTCCGCTTCGAAGACTTCGCGTCGCAGCTCAACGGGCGTGTGCCAAACCGCAGCGAGCGGGCGGACGTAAGTCCCCCGTGCCCAAGCGACGTTCTCCGACCGAACGGCAGGTTTGCGAGCGATGCAGCATCGCCCAGCACGTTGGACTCACCGGCCTGTTGCTTTAATCGCCAAACTTTTTACCATTCCGCCAGTTGTTGGACCATGGGGGAGGGAGCGGTGATGGATTATTGGGC
>JAYTWO010000479.1:0-5919 GCA_043743415.1 Planctomycetota bacterium | reverse complement strand
ACTGGCTGCCCATGTGGACTCGTTCGGGCGGGTCAGACACAGCGAGGACGGGCAAATGTGCCCGTCCTACGTGGCGCTGGCCCGCCCGCCAAGCCACCGTGAAAAGCCTCTCCCAATCTGCATGAAATTTGTGCAGCGTGAAAACAAATCGCGGATTCGTAGTACAGGATTCTTCGGGAGAGCTGTATCAAAAGGACTTGCGCCAATTTTTGCCGCCATCTCTGGCGACCTGGTCTCCGAGAACTGGACCGCCGTGACGACTTTGCCTCGACGTTTGACGCCCCGCCCTCGGGACGGTATCCTGTCCCACTTCGACTGAATCTCGATTCTTGGCAGGAGTGATGGGGCGTGGCAGAAATCGTCGTCAAGGACATTCTGGAAGCAGGCGTTCACTTTGGACACAAAGCGAGTCGCTGGAACCCCAAGATGCGTCCGTACATCTACGGGCGTCGGAATAAGATCCATATCATCGACCTGAAGGAAACGGTGCGGGGCCTTGTCCGGGCCCAGAAGTACCTCCAGAAGGTTTCGGCCCAGGGCAGCCTCGTGCTGTTCGTGGGAACCAAGCGACAGGCTCAAGAGGCCGTCGTCGAGGCTGCGGCCGCCTGTGGCATGCCGTACTGCACCGAACGCTGGCTGGGCGGTACGCTCACCAACTTCCGGACGGTCCGCGCTCGTCTGCGTCGCTTGGAAGAGCTGGAAACGCTCGAAACCACGGGCGATCTGCTCACCAAGTTCTCGAAGAAGCAGCAGTCCCGCTTGCTCCGCGAACTTAAGAAGATTCGCAAGAATTTGGGCGGCATCCGCGAGATGAACCGGCTTCCGGAAGCGGTGTTCATCGTCGACCCGAGCAAAGAAAAGAACTGCGTCGCCGAGTGCCGCAATCTGGGCGTGAAGATCGTGTCGCTGATCGACACTGACTCCAACCCGGATATGGTCGACCTCGCGATTCCTGGCAACGACGACAGCATCCGCTCGATTCGTTTGATCCTGGGCTACGTGGCCGATGCCATCAACGCAGGCAAGGCGTCGATCCCCCGGAAGCAGGAAGAAGCCGCCAAGGCCGAAGAATTCAAGGCTGTGCCGAGCATCCGCTAACTCCGGATTGTTCCGAGTTCAAGCCCGTGGTGTGACAGCCACGGGCTTCTTCATTGGCAGTGGGATGCCAAAGTCGCCGGACTCTCCGAGTCCGGTGGTTCGACTCCCGTCGGGCGATCCGCTGCCTGACCTTGGATGCCCGGCCACCGGATTCGGAGAATCCGGCGACTCGACAGGCTGGAAGCCTATCCCACTCGACAGGCTGGAAGCCTATCCCACGTCCGCGAACTTCGTTCCCGCCCGTGGTGTCTCTCACCCGGACAGATGTTTCTGCGACCCCAGTTCGCTACAACACGCGGGTTCCCCCACTCACACTGTTCAGTTTCGCAATCTTGGAGGAGTCTCCCCCATGGCTGAAATCACCGCAGCCGCCGTCAACGCTCTCCGTCAGCGGACCAGTCTGCCGCTCATGAAGGTCAAGCAAGCCCTCACCGAAGCGGGCGGCGACCCCGAAAAGGCCATCGAAATCCTGCGCTCGCAGGTGGGCAAGCTGCTGGTCAGCCGGGCTGAAAACGCCACCGAAGAAGGTCGCGTCTTCGTCAAGCTCAGCCCCGGCAATACCGAAGCCGCCGCTGTCGAAATTCAGTGCGAATCGGCTCCGGTGGCGAAGGCGGATGCCTTCGTGAATCTCGGTGACGCGCTGGTGACTCAGTTGCTGAATGGCCCAGGAGCCACCACGGTTGATGACCTTTTGGCCCAGTCGACGGCGGACGGCCAGTCGCTGAAGACGATGTTCGAAGATGTCGTGAACCAGATTCGCGAGAAGTTCGTCATCGCCCGCGTGATCCGCGTGCAGGGGCCGGTCGGAGCTTACGTCCACCACGACGGCAAGACCGCCTGCTTGTTCCAAGCTGAAGGGACGGACCTCAACGCTCCGGTGCTGCGGGATGTCGCGATGCACGTCGCAGCTCTGAAGCCTGCGTTTGCCACCACCGATTCAGTCGATCCTGTTCGTGTCACTGAAGCCCGCGCCAAACTGGTGGAAGAGGCCAAAGCGAGCGGCAAGCCCGCCAACATCGTGGAGAAGATCGTCGACGGCAAGATGTCGGTCTTCTACCGCGAAGAGGGCGTGCTGACCGAACAGCCGTTCGCCAAGGACGACTCCAAGTCCGTGCGTCAGGTGCTGGCCGAAGCGGGCCTGAAGTCGAAGGCGTTTCACCTGTGGGTCTTGGGTCAGTAAGAGGTAGGACGGGCACATTTGCCCGTCCTTCTGGGGACGTTCCGCCGGACGGGCAAGCGTGCTCGTCCCACAAGGATTCAGGATCGCCTCTGGCCCCGCGCCGGAGGCGTTTCCGTTTCCGGACTGGCCCTGCGAATGCAGAGCCCACGTGAAGTTTCCCGAGTTTCCCCATCGCAACCCATTTTGGGCCGCGCACACGAATCCCGACTCGCGTACACTGAAAGAAGAAGGCCAGCCCCGCTGTGAAGCGTGGCGAACCTGTTGACGATGGTTGTCCCTTGGGGGACGCGCTCATCGTTCCTGACTGATTGAGACTCTGATGACATCATCCCTCATGCACGCGGTTCTGGCTGCCAAAGCCTGCGACGATTTTCGTGGCAAGGAGATCGTGGTTCTCGATTTGACCCCGATCACGGCGATTTTTGATTACTTCGTGATCGCCACCGCCACCAGCGGACGCCAGATGGCCGCCATCGCGTATGAGGTCAATAAAGTCATGAAAGCGACCGGTTGGCGTCGGCTGGGACTCGAAGGCGAGAAGACCGGCACCTGGGTGCTGGAGGACTACGGCAACCTGGTCCTGCACGTCTTCTCCGAAGAGGCCCGCCAAATGTACGACCTGGAACACCTGTGGGGTGATTCCAAACAAGTCGACTGGCAGTCGCTGGTGGCCGAATTGCCGGTACTCGAAGTCGCTGAAGCGGAGTAAACGTACGGTGGGACAAGCTCGCTTTGGAGCGCTGGCCCACCATGGATGACGCGCGTCCCCGGAATGGTGGCCTGCGCCCAGAGCGGCTGGTCCCACCCTACGGTTTTATCACCGGAGGTGTCCGCGTCATCACGTAGGCGAACAGATCGGTCAGTTCGGTGTCGTTGATCTTGTCGACAAGACCATCGGGCATGATCGAGGTGTCCATCGCCTTCAGCACGTCGACTTCGTCCCGGTTGAGCAGTGTGGTCTGGTTGTTGGCTCCCCGGATCGAGACGGTGCGGGCGTCTTGTTTGTCGATCAGGCCGGTGAGAGTCAGTCCGCTAGTGGTCACGATCTGGAACTGCGTGAACTCCTCGCGGATCGCAGCGCTCGGGTCGACGACAGCCAGTAGCATGAAGTCCAGGTTGTCCCGCTCGTAGCCGGTTAGGTCGGGGCCGGTCTTGCCCCCCTCTTGAAACAGCGTGTGACACGTCGCGCAGTGCTTGGTGAATAGCAGGTGCCCGCGTGTCAGTTGCTCGGCGTCGGCAGCCCTGGCTCGCTGAGTGATGAGAGCTGTCCGCAGCCGCGCGACCTGCTGCTGCTTCTCCTCCGACGAGGCCCGCGTCTTGCCCCACAGCTTGTTGAGTAGTGACTGCACCTCGGGGTCGTTGTGCAGCCGCATCTGCTGCACGATGTCGAGTGGGATCACAGCGGCCTTGATACGGAAGGCATCGACCTCCAGCAGGAGTCGTTTAGCCCACGGAGCGCGGCTGGCCAGGACGCGGTGGGCGATGCTGCGGAGATCCTGCTCGTCCGGGAGTTGGGAGTGATAGCGCGTGCAGATCGCCTCGCCGATCACCGGGTCATCGAAGTTGATGAGGGCTTGCAGTGTGGCCCGCTTGATGGCGATCGACGGAGACCCCATCAGGCCGATGAGGACGGGGATCGCTTTCGGCGGTTTCACCTCGCCGAGGACTTCCATGTACGACAAACGCTGGGGGCGGTCAGCTCCTTCGTTGGCGATGAACTTCAGCGCCGCGTCGATGGCTTCGGGCTTGCCAAGGCGGAGGCTGAGGACGAGGTCATCTTGACCGATCGACTTCTGATAGTCGGCGATCGCTTGGGTGAGTGACTCGGGGAGCTGCTTGATCTCGCGGCCCTGGAAGGCTTCGAGGAACCCGCTGATGAGCGTCTGGCGATGGGCATCCGACGGGGCGATGGCCAGGAGCTTGGCACAGGTGTCCAAGTCCTCGGGCTTCCCGGCGAGGGCGTACCGCTGCATCAGTCGGGGGACGATCGTCTTGGCCGTGATCGGGTGATCCCACAGCGACCTGTCCCCGAACAACTCCACGACAGCGGCCCGGTCGTTACCGCACTGGGCTTCAATCCCCCACCAGAGCAGCAGCGGCATGTGCAGGTCGGTGGCGTCCTCATCGCGTTGAAGTAAAGCCTGGACGATCGGCAGGGCGAACTTCGCGGGGAGGCGCTTGGCGGTCGAGGCGAGTTGCGAACGGACCTGGACGTAGGTCTCTTCGCGAGCGAGCTTCGTCATGCGGGCGGCGAGAGCCTCGTCGATGCGGCGTTCATCCCCGATCAGTCGCACAGTCCAGCGGCGGATGTCTGCGTTCGGGCTGGCGAGAAGCTGCATCGCCAACTCGGGCGTGAAGCCACCGGTTCTGGCGACGATCCATAAAGATTCGAGTGCCCCCGGCCCGTTGGATTTGGCTGTCGCGGAGAAGCTGTCACGGATGGGCGTCACGTCCGCTGACGAGATGCGCTCGCACAGTGTTCGGACAGCCGTCTGACGGACCCACTTGTTCGAGTGGATGAGAAGTCCCCGCAGCGTTTCTGTCGGGAACTTTGTGAAGTCGGTCGCCGTCCAGGGCTGGCCACCGGGGGCCATTGTCGGCACGGAGTCCTGTCCGCTGATGCGGTAGATCCGCCCGCTCTCCTTGTGCCAGTTGTCGCGCGGGTCGACGTGCGTGAGTCGCGTGTCGTACCAATCGGCGATGTACACCGCCCCGTCGGGCCCGACCTTCAGATCGACCGGGCGGAACCAGCGGTCGGGTGTCGTCACGATCGGTGGCAGATCCTTCGTGCGGTAGGTCGACGAGTCCGGCATCAGCTCGCTGGCCCACACGCGGTTGTGCAGAGCGTTGGCACTGATGACCATGCCGTGAAACTTCTCCGGCAGCAGGCCCCCCTCATAGATCGCAAACGTCTGCGGAAACCGGTCGCCGTCTCCCTCGTGCCGCATATGCTCGAACCAGCCGAACGCATACGGATTGGTCAGCGGACCATGCTTGGCCCAACCTTTGATGCCATAGCTCCCCTGCGGGTAATACATCCCGCGCGTGCCGCCCCCGTTGGTGCCGGAGAAGACCCGGCCCGCTCCATCGATGTCCAAACTAAAGGTGTTCCCGCCCCCTTCGGCGTAGATCTCGAAGACTTTGGTCGCCGGGTGATACCGCCAGATGCACTGGCCCAGGAACCTCACGTTCTTCGTCACCTCCGACGAGACGTTGGCTGTCGTCGTACTCCCGTTCGCTCCATACAGCCACCCATCCGGCCCCCAGGCCAGGCTATTCGCCACCGAGTGCGTGTCCTCCAGCCCGAACCCCGAGAGATGCACCACCGGGTCGCCATCCGGCACATCATCGCGATTCAAATCGGGATAGAAGAGTAAGTACGGCGGGTTGAGTACCCAGATCCCGCCGTAGCCGGTCACGACGGCCGTCGCGATGTTCAGGCCCGTAATGACATCCTTCGAGGTGTCATACTTCCCATCCGCGTCGGTGTCCTCATAGACCGTAATGCGGTCCGCCCCCGGCACATGATTCGGCGGCGCAGCGGGCACCTTGTCGAACACGGCCCGCAGGTACTGGTCGTACTTCACGACCTTTAGCCCCTCGGGAAACGGGTATTGCAGGTACTGCACCACCCACATCCG
>JAYTWO010000478.1:0-3064 GCA_043743415.1 Planctomycetota bacterium | reverse complement strand
ATCGACGGAGCGATCAGCGACTTTCGCGTCGCGGCTCAACGTTGTGGGAACCGCGATGTATTAAACCGGTGGGTGATACAAGACTTTGGGATCGGCTTGACCGGGGAGGTAGAGGGCCAGACCGCCCGCCGGGTCGTTCACTCGCACCACCCCATCCGGCATCCCCCGACTCGCATGGTCGAGGATCGCTTCCAGCGACTGCACAGCTGCGACCACTTGGCGGTCGGCGGCGAGGTCGTTGTAGGCCAGCCCTCGCGCAGCCTGAAGTCTGTCGGAGCGCAACGCAGACGGCCCGCCCCACTCGACGCGGGCGACTTCGCGGATGAACCGCTCCAACACCTCAATCCCATACCCGCGCTGCGAGCGCTCGCCCCACGGCTCGACGAACGACCCGTTATAATGCGTGTTGATCGTGATCTTCACCTCATGCGGGGTCTTCCCCTCGATGGTGCATTCGATCCCCCGGCGGCGCGAATGGCCGTTCCACACGCCGTTGTCGAACCGGAACTGGACTTCCTGCTCGACATACCCCGGGAAGTTGTCCGGGTTGACCCATGAGGTGTGGATGTCAAACGCCGCCTCGCGCCCGTCGGCGTACTCGTAGATCAGCCGCAGTTGGTTGCTGTCCCAGGTCGGGCCGTGTGCGGGGCCGACGATCCCCCGCTGCCCGGTCGCCATGACGGTCTTCAACCGACCGCCAAACGTGAAGTCGATCAGCTTGATGTAATGCACCGCGACATAGGTTCCCGGATTCCGCCCGCGAATCCACTCCGCGAACTGCCCCCCCGAAATCGACTTCGGCTCCAGCAACGTGCAGTACCCGTTGTTCACATGCTGCAACACCCCGTCCTGCACAAACGTCCGCAGCTTCTTGTGGTCGGGGTCGAGCAGCTTGTGGTACACGACCTTGGCGAGCAGTTGTTTCTCGTCGGCGAGGGCCACCAGCTCGTCCAGTTGAGCGAGGTCGAGTACGCTCGGCTTCTCGATCAGGACATGGACCCCGGCAGACAGGATCGCCTTCGCCGCCTCGAAGTGGCGGTCATCCGGAGTAGCGACACAGGCGACATCGACCCCCGCTTTGAGCATCTGGCCCACCGAGTCGACCCCGGCATAGGACGCGAAGTCTGCAATGTGCGAACCCGCCGACTGGCGGTACGCCTCGGCCCGGCTCCCCGTCCGAGTGGCCACAGCGGATAACGGAACATTGATGTCCCCGAAGCTGCGCTCGTAGAGTCCCTCGCGATGCACCCGCTCGAAGAACGGGCGATAGGTTTCGTCGAAGATCATTCCCATGCCGACCATACCGGTGCGCAGGGTGCGGGGCGAAGCAGTCATCGGAGGGGCTTTCTGGAGGCGATCAGGAGACCTCGTGAGTATTCTGACCGCCGCTTGGGAATTCAAGTGGGACGGTTGCCTGGGAGGCGGATGCGACTGAGTGGTACTCCTCGCGAACGCGTCGGGGTGCTGGATGAGTGCCCCCGACTTGCCCCATCGGGTGATCCCTCACACATCATTCCCCAGTCCACAGCCCAGTACCGCCATTGGGCGAATGCACTCCGGGACCATTGCCGTTCACGCTCGTTTGATTGTCACCCTGCCCGGCGGGTATTCTCTGGGTGTTCTGAGCGGGGCGAGGCTCTCCGCTGACTTGACAACTCAGAGGATGACGCAGCATGGAAACGACTAACGGTTCACTCAATCGCAAGCTCCGCATGGCCCTCGTCGGTGGAGGTCAGGGAGCCTTCATCGGGCGCGTTCACGCCACAGCGGCCGTCCTCGACAACCGGGCCGAACTGGTCGCGGGGGCGCTGTCGTCCGACCCCGCGCGAGCCAAGGCATCAGCTCCCGCGTACGACATCCAGGCCGACCGAGCGTACGGCTCCGTCTCCGAAATGATCGCCGCCGAGAAGGCTCTGCCTGCCGACAAGCGGATCGACTTCGTGACGGTCGCCACTCCAAACCACACGCACTTCGCGATCGCCAAGGCCGCCGTCGACGCAGGCTTCAACGTCGTGTGCGACAAGCCGATGACGTTCGACTTAAAGGAAGCTGAGGAGTTGCAAACGGCCGTCGAGAAGAGCGGCGTGGTGTTCGCACTTTCGCACAACTACACCGGCTATCCGCTGGTCCGGCAGGTCCGCGAGATGATCCTCGGCGGGGAATTGGGCGAGATCAACGCCTTTCGATCAAACTACATTCAAGGGTGGCTGCGAACTCGGTTGGAGTCGAGCGACCAGAAGCAGGCGAAGTGGCGGACCGACCCCAAGCAGTCGGGGATCGCAGGCTGCTTCGGTGACATCGGGACGCATGCGTACAACCTCGGTCGGTACATGACCGGTCTATTGCCAGCCGATGTCTCGTGCCATCTCAAGGTGTTCGAGCCGGGTCGGTCGCTGGATGACTATGGCCACGCCGTGATTCGCATGGAGAACGGGGCGCTCGGCACCGTGACCGCCAGCCAGATCTCGCATGGCCGCGAGAACGATCTGAGTATCGAAGTCGACGGGACCAAGGGGGCCATCACCTGGCGACAGGAAAACCCCAACGAGCTGATCGTCCGCCGCAACGGCCACGCGCACCAGATCTACACCCGCAACGGCGGCCCCTACCTGAGCGCCCTGTCTGGAGCCTCCAGCCGCCTCCCCGCTGGCCACCCGGAAGC
This sequence comes from Planctomycetota bacterium, assembly GCA_043743415.1. Lineage (GTDB taxonomy): Bacteria > Planctomycetota > Planctomycetia > Planctomycetales > Planctomycetaceae > TH-plancto1. The sequence continues at coordinate 402 of JAYTWO010000478.1, read as the reverse complement.
CTTCTTCGAAGCCTTCGCCAACGTCTACCGATTCGCGTATGACTCGATGGCCGACCGCGCCGCCGGCAAGAAGTTCGAGACCCGCGACACCATCTACCCCAACGTCTACGATGGCGTCGAGGGCATGTACTTCATCCAGCAATGCGTTGCCAGCAGCCAGGAGCACGGGGCCTGGGTGAACCTCAAGCATGCCAGCGCCCGGCGGTAAGGCTTTCGGCCATCCGCGATTGAGTAGACCCGGCGAACGGTGGGCGTCACGGCCTGTTGCTTTAATCGTGGAACTTTTTACCATTCCGCCAGTTGTTGGACCATGGGGGAGGGAGCGGTGATGGATTATTGGGCGGGGGCTCCGGAGTCGCGGGGGCAGATGGTGTTGTTTGCGACGAAGTTGGATGAGGTGAT
>JAYTWO010000477.1:0-7420 GCA_043743415.1 Planctomycetota bacterium | reverse complement strand
GCACGAGACGGGTTGTCAAGGGCACGGAGGCGTTTTATCAGTCACCTTCTGGTCACGTCCATGTCGCCAATCACTCTTCCCGCCAAGCCCAAGCTCCTCGACCAAATGCGGGAAAAGCTGCGGGTGTTGCATTACGCGTGGAAGACCGAGTAGGCCGTATGTGGCTTGGGGCGAGAAGTTTTTGCGGTATCACAAAGCCTTCAATGGCGGAGTTTGGCGGCATCCCACGGAACTGCGAAAGGCGGAAATCGAACAGTATCTCACGTTGGGCTGAGGCGAGGCACACGCCAGATGATGAAAGCTGATCTGGAGGCCGCCGGAATCCCCTACGTCGACGCCCACGGCCTGTATGCCGACTTCCACGCTCTGCGGCACACGTTCATCACCCACATGATGAAGTCCGGCATCAACCCCAAGACCGCCCAATCGCTCGCCCGACACTCGACGATTGATCTGACGATGAATGTGTACACCTCGCTGACCATGACCGACCAAGCCGCGGCGCTGAATACGCTGCCGGGGGTGCCGATTGCCAGCTGAGTCACCTTGCAGTTGACGCTGCGTACCGCCTGGAAACCGAAAAAAGGGGGCAGACCACTGTGGCTTTCCGTGTTGATAAATCTCACAATGCGGAGGAACTATCGCAACGGGAGAACTGGATGTGGAAAACCATGTGCTTAGGCAGGTCGATGAGGAACGGACTGACTCCTACACTCGCATGGCTGATGCTAACCATGATCTGTTCCGGATGCCAACGGTCAGAGCCAGCTGAGGCGAAAGCGACTGTGAGTCCGGCGAAGACATCACATCCGGTGGCTGAGTCGGGTCTCAACACGATTGAGTTCACCGTAGAGGCGGTCCAGCGACTGGGGCTGGAGACAGCTGTGGCCCAGACGCGCACGATGGTCCGGACGCGGCCGTATGGTGCGGATGTTGTCTTGCCCACGGGATCGACAGTCATCGTTTCGGCTCCGCTGGCGGGGACGCTGAAGCCAGCCGATGGGCTCGGTCTGTTTCAGGTTGGCCAGCGGATTCAAGAAGGTGCCCCGCTGCTGAAACTCCTGCCACTGCTGTCTCCCGAGAGGTCGGTGTTGACGCCTGCCGAGAGGATTCGCCTGGCGGAAGCGAAGAATGCTCTGGCTCAATCCCAGATCGACGCCGAGGGGCAGTTCCAGCAAGCCTCTGTCCAAGTGGAAGCGGCTCAGGTGGCCTTGGCTCGGGCAGAAAAGCTCCTCAAAGGCATGGCCGGATCGGCGCGGATTGTGGATGAGGCGAAAGCCCAGTTGCAGCTCACTGAGAAAGCTTACGCGGCCACTAAGTCTCGCAAACAGCAGATCGACAGCGTCAAGTTTGATGAAGCCGCCGGAACACTGGAACCCATCCCCATTCCGTCTCCGTTGACGGGAATTATCCGGACCACGCTGGTTCGCCCCGGTGAGATGGTCGCTGCCGGGGCTGCGCTGTTTGAGGTCATGCAGGACGATGTGCTCTGGGTCAAGGTGCCGGTCTATGTGGGCGATCTCGATGAACTCGACCCGGCCCAGTCGGCCCGGTTGACACTCCTGAGCGGGCGGCAGTCCAAGACCGACCTCATCTTGAAGCCCGCTGCACTGCCACCGACAGCTGTGCCACTGGCGGCAGCTGTGGACCTGTATTTCGAGTTGCCCAATGCTGATCGCAAGTACCAGCCAGGTCAGAAGGTCTCAATGCACCTGACGTTGAAGGGTGAGACGCAGCGCGTCGCCATCCCGTGGTCCGCCGTCTATCACGACATCTACGGCGGACAGTGGGTGTATGAGCAGACCGGTGACCGGCAGTTCGTCCGCCGCCGTGTGGAGATCGGGTGGGTGGTCGGCGAGTGGGCCGCTGTGACGCGTGGACTTCAGGCCGGTGTGAAGGTGGTCACGGCAGGCGTGGCCGAGATCGCCGGGACCGAGTTTGGGTTTGCGAAGTAGGCAGGACTGTGTCTTGTCCGTGGTCCAGATGAGAATAGAATGCAGGCTGGCCTTGTGAGGTTCGCCATCGCGAGAAAGATCGATCCCAATGCTAGACACCATCGACATTTCGGAATCGGACATCCTCTCGGAAGTTCTGGCCGTTGAGCAGGGTGATCTGTCACCGGAGGTGGCACAGTCCGTGTTACGGTGGAAGTTTCCGAGCCGGACGGCGAAGCGGATCACCCAACTCGCTCAACGCAACCAGCGCGGGACGATTACCACTTCAGAGCGGGAAACGCTGGAGCGATACCTGCGGGTCGGAAGTCTGCTGAATTTAGTGCAAGCCAAGGCTCGCTTGTCACTTCAAATGGCAGCCAGAACGGCCAATGACTAGAGCATTCCACAATTGCCTGCGTGCCTCACTTGTCGAGCGAGACGCCTTCCCTCGCTCGCTCGGACCTAGGGGTCCAAGCTACGCGAGCGTACACCCAATCGTGGAATGCTCTAATGGCCAAATCGCGAAGACTGCTCGTGCGAGATCCATTGTGCGGACGACAGATGAGAAAATACCAGTCATCAGCCGCAGGGCGCTAGCCCACGGTTCGAACCGGACGCTAGCGCGTTCCGGCTGATTGGTAAATCCTCTCCTGCCGCTCGCCTAGGCGGACGACCATTCACGTCCTGAGAATCAACCAACCTGACCGAGTTGAGCATCGCCGACTACTGCTTGATGGCGGCTTCTTCATCTGAGTCTCGTATCCAAGTCAGCCAGTCAGCGAGTGAGTTCCCATGGGTTGGTTAGTCGAAGCTGCGTTGAGACTCCGAGTCGCGGTGGTGGCATTGTCGGTGCTGCTGATCGTCGTCGGTATCCGGCTGGTCCCACAGCTGTCGTTGGATGTGTTTCCGGAGTTTGCTCCGCCGTATGTGGAGATACAGACCGAAGCCCCCGGTCTGTCGGCGGTCGAGGTGGAGAACCTCGTCAGCTTCCCGCTGGAGAACGCGCTGATCGGGACGCCGGGACTCGACACGATTCGCTCGAAATCGGTACTCGGGTTGTCGTCGATCAAGTTGCTGTTGCACGAAAATGCGGACCTCTATCGCGCGAGGCAGATCGTCCAGGAACGACTGGCCGTGGAGACGCCGCGATTGCCGTCGGTCGCGCGGCCTCCCGTCATCTTGCAACCGCTGTCCTCGCTCAGCCGGATGATGAAGATCGGCCTCTGGTCGGACAAGCTGTCGCAGCGTGATCTGACGGAGCTGGCCGTGTGGACGATCCGGCCTCGAATTATGGCAATTCCCGGAGTGGCCAATGTCGCCATCTGGGGGCAACGCGACAAGCAGTTGCAGGTGCTGATCAATCCCGATCAGTTGCGGGCCCATCAGGTGACGCTCGATACGGTTCTCAAGGCCACAGCCGATTCCGTGGTACTCGATGCTGGGGGATTCGTCGACACGCCCAACCAGCGGATTGCCGTTCGTCAGTTGTCACCGATCCATACTCCCGAAGAACTGGCCCAAACGGTGGTCGCCTTTCGAGACGGAGCGGTCCTGCGTCTGGGTGATGTGGCGAATGTCACGATGGGTTCCCCGCCGCCCATCGGTGATGCGATTATCAACGATGGTCCGGGCTTGCTGCTGATCGTCGAGAAACAGCCAGCAGCCAATTTGTTGGAAGTGACTCGCAAGGTGGAAGCGGCCCTGGCGGTCCTGAAGCCGGGACTGAAGGATGTGGAGATGGACGCCACGATCTTCCGTCCGGCAACCTTCATCGAGCGGTCGATCGAGAACCTGACACATGCGTTGATTACTGGCTGCGTGCTCGTCGTGATTGTGCTGATTCTGTTTCTCTACGACTGGCGAACAGCCGTCATCAGCCTGACCGCGATCCCGTTGTCGTTGATGGCGACGATCGTCGTGCTGTACTGGTGGGGACTGACGATTAACACCATGATTATTGCCGGGCTGGTGGTGGCTCTGGGCGAGGTGGTCGATGACGCGATCATCGATGTGGAGAACATCGTCCGTCGGTTGCGTTTGAACAAGGCATTGGAGAACCCGAAGTCCGCGTTTCGGGTGGTTCTCGAAGCCTCACTGGAGGTGCGGAGCGCCGTCGTCTACGCCACGGTCATCATCGTGCTGGTCTTTCTGCCGGTCTTTTTTCTGGAGGGATTGCCCGGAGCCTTCTTCCGTCCGCTGGCGATCGGGTATGTGCTGGCGATCATTGCCTCCCTATTGGTGGCCTTGGTGGTCACGCCGGCGTTGTCACTATTGATACTCCCCAGTGAAGGGAAAGCCACACGCGAGCCACCGCTCAGTCGCTGGTTGAAGTGGCCCTATCAAAGAGTCTTGCCGTGGTTCACGATTCGACCGAAGTCAACCATCGCGTTTCTCGCGGTCGCGTTTGCGGCGACAGCCTGGCTCTACAACAGCCTGGGCCAGGAGTTCCTGCCGAACTTCCAAGAGACCGACTTCCTGATGCACTTCGTCGAGCGGCCTGGCACTTCGATCGAAGCCATGGACCGGATCACAATCCTCGCCAGCAAGGAGCTGCGAGCGATCCCGGGTGTCCGCAACTTCGGCAGCCACATCGGTCGCGCGGAGGGCGGGGACGAGGTCTACGGACCGAACTTTACGGAGCTGTGGATCAGCATCGACAAGGACGTCGACTACTCACAGACTGTCGGCAAAATTCAAACGGCGATCGATGGCTACCCCGGCCTGAAGCGGGATCTGCTCACGTTTCTGCGAGAGCGTGTCAAAGAGGTCCTCACCGGGACGAGTTCCAGCATAGTCGTCCGGATCTATGGTCCCGACCTGGCGACGTTGCGAGCCAAGGCGAAAGAAGTCGAAGCGGCGATGAAGCAAGTCAAGGGGATTGCGAACCTCAAGGTCGAATCGCAAGACCTCGTCCCGCAAGTCGAAGTCCGCTTGCGAACCGAGGCCGCTGAGCGACTGGGCCTCAATCCCGGTCAAGTGCGGCGGGCTGTCACCACGATGTTACGCGGCATGAAGGTGGGCGAAGTCTACGAGAACCAAAAGAAGTTCGATGTCGTCGTTTGGGGGCAGGCGAATTCTCGCTCTGATCTGACGGCTCTGCATGATCTCCGCGTCGATACTCCGACCGGCGGGCAAGTGCCACTCCGGGAGATCGCTGACATCGGGATCGTTCCCGCACCGAATGAGGTGAAGCGGGACGGGGGCTCGCGGCGCATCGATGTGACGTGCGATGCCAAGGGCCGCGACCTCGGCTCGGTCGCTCGTGACATTGAAGCAGCCGTCAATGCACTGCCCTTCGATCAGGGCTACCACCCGGAGTTCCTCGGGGAATACACCGCTCGTCAGGCGTCACTGCAGCGTCTGATCGCCTTGGGGGCGATGTCGCTGATTGGCATCCTGCTGATCCTGTACATCGACTTTCAGTCGTTGCGGCTCACGCTGATGGTCGCTTTGACGATCCCGTTCGCCCTCATCGGCGGCGTCGTGGCCGCCTGGATGGCCGGGGGAGTTCTGTCACTCGGTTCGCTGATCGGATTCGTCACCGTGCTGGGGATCGCCGCCCGCAACGGGATCATGCTGGTCAGTCATTACCGACATCTCCAAGAATCCGAAGGAGAGCCGTTCGGCCTGAATCTGGTTCTGCGCGGAGCCGAAGAGCGGCTGATCCCCATCCTGATGACCGTGCTGACGACAGCTCTGGCGCTACTGCCGCTGGCGATCTCTGGCAACAAGCCGGGACACGAGATCGAGTACCCACTGGCCGTGGTCATCGTCGGCGGGCTGGTGACCTCGACGTTCTTGAATCTGTTTCTGCTGCCACCGCTGTATCTGCTGTGGGGACGGCACGAGGTGGTGAAGGAATAGTTCCAATTCCAGCCCGTAGCGCCACAGCTAACTCGCAACCGGAAGCCTCGACACCACTGGCTCGGCGCATGGGATGAATGGGGCCGCTACGGACTCACCACTGCGGTTGATGACGCGAGATTTCAGATCCGCCTGAAGGCTCACATAGTAATCAGCGATGCGACGAGGATCATGCCCAATCTCTTCTGAGATGAGGTGCCTGACGTGACGAATCTCTTCCAGAATCGTTCGTTGAGTCATGATGCGTTCTCGCCGAGCAGTTCTAGCGGTGTGACCAATGTGGGAACGTACAGTCCTAGTATACCATTGACCCTGCGAATATGCCCGAACTTGTTGGCGTTGGCGAGATGCTTGCAGTTCCATGTCACCAGAAAATCACAACGGTGATACGATGCGATGGCCAAGTGCAAGGCATCGCCAAAAGGGTCAGCAGGCATTGGCTGATGAGCAATGTACGCTTCGACGATTTCCCCCACGGCCTCGGTGATTTCCAGGACCGGAAGAGTTCTCAGAAGAGCCACTCACATTCACTCGCGGTTCCGGTCCATCCCCGCCGAAGGGCATCCTTCGGCGATAAATCGGGACTTTTGCCGTTGACTGGCACTATTCCGAAGCGGATAATGTCGTAAGCCCGGTTCATGATGCCTCGCTCCATCGGGAGACCACTTCCGACGAATCGTCTTGCGATGGGCAGGAATCCAAACTTGGATAGACAGAATGCGATTCTGTCTATCCAATAGTTCGGCGGTGAAGTCAGAACATGTCTCGAAGTAAATGTCGCTCTAGAAGGTATAATATGAATTGCCCCCACGGAATTCGACTTTCACCCCGCCGGTCGTATCGCAGAATGCAATTTGTCCAGTTTCTAGCCTTGATCTTTACTTTGTCGTTCAATAGCTGCTTCGCTGAGTTGCCTGTGCAACTGCAGACTTCGATCGATAAAGCGAAAGCGGATCTTGAAGACAAGTATACGTCTGCCAAACAGACGTTGCTGGGCCGATTCGACAAGAAGATCGGTCAAGTCCGTACTGCTCCGAAGCTCAATGCCGAAGAACGGCAAAATCTGATTGGAACAATCGAAGCTCAGAAGGCGGCGTTCGAGAAATTGGAGATCATCCCATTTTCTCTGACGATGCGCGAGGAAGTGATCGCCTATCTCAATTCAGTGCAGAAAGCGAAAGTCTTATTGAGCAAGGCCTATGATAAGGGTATTGAGTTTCACACAAAACAATCGTCAGACGATGAAGCACGGATTCTATTGGCGGAAAAACGTACCGCTTTAACCCCAAAGGTTGTCGGTGCCTGGGATTTGAAGTTGGTAGGTGATAATAGTCGCAACTGGACTCACACACTGCACGCTGATGGAACCACACTCGTTGGAACATGGACTCTTGATCGAAAGCACCTTGTCGTCAGATCACCAAGTAAGGCGGCACCTGGCGGAGTTTGGGTAGACACGTTCAGTGCGAGTTCTGATGGAATGCGTATTGATGGTACTAATCAACTTGGTCATAAGGTCGAAGGGTAACCGTTCACACCCTGGCGAGGAGTGACGGGGGTTTTTGGTGGGCGAAGTGGGCGGTGATGGCTTGGGTGAGGAACTCGAAGGTGTTTTTATCGCG
>JAYTWO010000476.1:0-5280 GCA_043743415.1 Planctomycetota bacterium | reverse complement strand
CCAAACGTGATCGTGTCCGCCCCCGCGCTCCCATTCGCCAGAATGATCGCCTCCCGCAGCGTGGTCAGACCATCCACCGTCACATCGTCCGCCGCACTGGTGACCACAAACGCAGCCAACAGTGTCCGATGCTCCATCAGCTGTACTGGTCCCGCCAGCAACCGATTTCTCCGCAACCGCCTCCGACTCCCCCGAAGCATCTCCGCCACCCAACCGGGGGAGAGTTGCCGACCCAAACACCGAACCAATCGATTGCCAATAGCTTGGAACATGATTCTGCCTTCGTTGTGTGTGTTACACACGAACCCCGGACACTCAAGTAATACCCAGCAACGCACCTCGCGTCTCAGGAACCCCCTACGCATGGGTTAACCCTATACGATGATTAACCGCCACACAGTAAATTTACGGAGTCCTCGGATGATGAGAAGGGGGATTCTAAGATTCTTGGAAAGATTATCTGGAATAACGTCTCCGACAGAAATTCCATAACGGCCAGGCACCACTGGTGGTCACTTGGACCGCCAGTGAGTTCACGGGGCAGGAAAATCTTTGCTGGTGAGAGTGGTCGTCACCGCGCCAAACGAACAACACCGGCCAGCATTGCGGCTGGCCGGTGTTCGTTCTCATGATCGATGGCTGCGTTTCACTCCACGGCGCACTACACCCCCGGGATATCGAGGTGCTCCTCGCTGGCGATCTTGCGGATCTTTTGCAGGGCGCGGGTCTCGATCTGGCGGATGCGTTCCTTGGTCACACTGTGGCGCTCGCCGACCTGCTCCAAGGTGAGCGGCTCGGTGCCTTTTTCCAGACCGAAACGCTGGATGATGATGTTCCGCTCGCGGTCTTCCAGCTGTTCCAGGATCGACATGATGACCTGGTGCTGCTGGGAGTTGGTCCGCTGGTCGTCGTAGGGGTTGCGGCGTTCGTCGGTCGAGTAGTCGAACATCTCGTCGGTGCCGGTGCGGAACCGGTCGAGGCGGGTGTATTCGGCAGGGATCGACCTCGCGTAGTTCTTCATGATGGCCCAGGTGGCGTAAGTGGAGAACTTGTTGCCCCGCGAGTAGTCGAACTTCTCGACAGCTCGGAAGAGCGACATGTTCCCGTCACTGACCATCTCGAAGAAGTTGGACGACGGCGACATGTGCCGCTTGGCGATCGACACCACCAGCCGCAGATTGCTGCGGATCAGGAAGTTCTTGACCTGCTGCGACTGTTCGATCAGGTCTTCGAGCTGTTCCAAGTCACTCGACTTCGGGTGTTGGCGATCGATGCGTTCACGCAGCTTGCTGGCCCGATACTTCAGGTAGTTGAACTTCCTGAAATAGTGGGCTTCCTGCTCCCGGTTGAGGAGCGGAATCGAGTAGAGACTCGACAGATACGGGGGGAGGCCGGGAGGGGGCTTGACCTTGCCGCCCTTCTGGTCGTTCTCGGGAGCCTGGGACAGGATCTCCCGATCAGCGTTCGGGGACTGGAACGCGGCGTTGTCCATGTAGTCGAGCGGCTGCTCGAACAGGAGTCGGGCGCGTTCTTCGGTGATGATGCGATAGACCGAGGCTTTGGTCCGGCAGTATTCGCCCGCGAGGACATCGACGGCGGTGCCTCGGCGGAAGCGGTTGTAGATCTCGGTCCGCTGGTCGTCGGAAAGCTGCTCTGTGGCGTTTGGGAACACTGCGTTTTCGGGATGCTCCGTATCATAACGCTTCAGCGTGTAGCGGATCGTCTCGGGCGAGCGGCCAAAGATGCGGGCCAGGCGGTCGCTGACCTCCGATGGACAAGCCCCGACGCGGGCTAACTTGCGAGCCTTGAGGACAATGTCCTGCCGTTCGTCATCGGAGAGCTGGGAGAAGCGCGACCCGCGCTGGATTTCTTCCCCGTGTTCGGTGACGAAGCGCTCGACCGAGGAGGTCAGGAAGCCGACGCGGGAGCGATTGCCGAACTTGAAGCGGCGGCTGACGAGGCCGCGCTTTCGCCAGCGGTCGACAGTCTTGGTGGAGACGTTGTACTTCTTGCTGAGGTCGTCGACGGTCAGCACCTGCTCGCCTGCCTGATCGACGGGGAGGTTGGCGCTCGCGGACAAATCCTCGACCAGCAGGCGAATATCGTGGTTCGCGGTGGCCCCATCGATCTTAAGGTCGGGGTACGCGTCGGGGCGATAACCGGTGATCTTCTCGACGAGTTCCTGGTATTTGTACTCGGTGGTCTCATCGAGTTCAGTGATCAGTCGCTCGGCGCGGTCCATCTGCTGAACGCGCACATCGACTGGACTAAACCGCGTGAGTTGTTCGTTGAGTTGTCGAAGGGCGGGATGACTGTAACGGGACATGATTGGAATCCTCCCAACGTCCGGGACTCGACTCTCATCATGAGAGGAGTTGCTCGGGTTCCGGTGACTTCCTGGCTGGTCGCGACCGCGACAATGTCACCACTTCAGTGTGGTTTGCGAGGACTTTCGCACTCGCATACCTAGTACGTATCGATGAGATGCTTGGATCAACGAGAAGTTCGCATGCGAACGACTTTTTCCAAACTTTTCTCGAAGACACTTCCTCCCAAGTGTCTCGCACATCTCGTGCCAGTTGTTTTTAGATCCCTGTTGTCACGTTGACCTCTTGAAGTTATCCAATCGACGCGGGTACAATCACGGGTGTCCTCGAATTGTCCAAGTCGCACCCATAACGGAGTTTCCCGTGTCGACTCGCTGGCTCAACTGGCATGACCACCCCTTCCTGAACCACTCCAACCCACAATTCGGACTCACTCAACTGTGTGACCGATTGGCGGCGCTGTCCTGTTCTCATTCTGACTTCTTGAAATTCGCAGCAGTCGCCCTGCCGCAAATTGGCACATACTTTAATGTGCAATGGGCCGGAATTGCGACGCGCACGCCCCCGTGGGCGGTGACCGCGGAGCACGGCATCCGCCCCCGCAGCGGCCTTCCCTCCCAATTAATGGACGAGGCCCTTGACCGGGACGCGGCGGGCTGGTCCGACTCCCAAGGCGACACCGCAGCCGCGATTCCGTTCGCTCCGGGGGATCACCGAGTCTTGTGCCTGACCGGAGGACGGTTGGCTGAGGTGCAATTGCCGGAGATGCAGTTGGTTGGACGGATTCTGTCCCACGCCGCGGCCTTTCTGGGGAGTAGCGAGCGGTTGTCGCGGCGGTTGGAGCGTTTGCGAGCCACACTGGCCATTGCGAGGACATTCGCATCGGCCCGTGAGCCGCAGGAACTCCTCGAAACCATCGCCCACGAGGCGACGCGGCTCCTCGACAGCGACCGAGCGAGTATTTTCCTCTGGGACCGCGACCAGAAGCAATTGGTCGCCTGCCCGGCCTTGGGCGTCGAGGGCGGCAAGCTCTGGCTGCCGGATAATCGCGGCATCGTGGGTCAGGTGATTCAGACCGGCAAGACCGTCCGCGTCGACGATGCCTACGCCGACCCCAAGTTCGACAAGAGCGTCGACCACAAAGGGGGATACCGCACACGCACACTACTCTGTGTGCCGCTGGAGAACGCCGCCGGACAGCGAATTGGGGCCTTCGAACTCATCAATAAGAACGGCGGATTATTCACCGACGACGATGAAGAATCGCTCTTCCAACTCGGCATCCAGGTCGCTGTCGCCGTCGAAAACGCCCAGGAGCGCGACCTCCTCGTCCGCAGCAACCGCCAGCTCACCGAGCAAGTCACCGGCAGCTCGACCATCATCGGCGAAAGCCCCGCGATCCTGGCCCTGCGCGGCACGATCGAACGCCTCGCAGCCACCGATCTCCCCGTGCTGCTCACCGGCGAAAGCGGCACCGGCAAAGAGGTCGCCGCCCAGGCACTCCACTATCGCGGCCCGCGATCTGGCCATCCGTTCATCGCCGTGAACTGTGCGGCTTTGACGGAAACGCTGCTCGAAAGTGAACTGTTTGGGCATGAAAAGGGTGCGTTTACGGACGCACACGCCACTCACACCGGCAAGTTCGAACTCGCCCAGGGGGGCACGCTGTTTCTGGATGAGATCGGCGACTTGTCTCCCGGCGGGCAGGCCAAGCTCCTGCGGGTGCTGGAGGAAAAGGTGATCACCCGCGTCGGCGGCACGCAGTCGATCCCGGTCAATGTGCGGGTGATCGCCGCGACGAACGCGAACCTGACCGAGATGGTCCGCGAGAAGAAGTTCCGCCAGGATCTGTACTACCGCCTGAGCGTCGTGACCGTCGACATCCCGCCACTCCGCGATCGCCCGGAAGATGTGATGCCGCTGGCCGAGCACTTCCTGACCCGCTTCTGCCGCCAGGCAAACCGTCCGAAGCTGTCGCTGGCCGACGACGCCCGCAAGCGGATGCAGGGGCACCCGTGGCCTGGGAACGTGCGCGAGTTGAGGAACCTGATGGAGCGGGTGGCGTTCCTGTCAGCCGGGAAGTCGGTGGAGGTCAGCGATCTGGCCTTCATCCTCAGCCCACAGAAGGACTCGTTCCAAGATCTCACCGATGGCATCGGCCTCGCCCAAGCCAGCGACCGGTTCCAGATCGAGTACATCAAGCGAGCCATCAAACGCGTGCAAGGCAACATGAGCGAAGCCGCCCGCGTCCTCGGCCTGCACCGGTCGAACCTGTACCGCAAGATGCGGCAACTGGGGATGGAAGTCGATGAGTCGAAGTTGTAAATCATGTCGCACGACGCTCCGCATTGTGACTCACGACGCGGAGCGTCGATGTGTGCGTCAGAAATGTCGGCAGAAATGCACCACACCGCGGCTCTGCCGCAACCGAACAGGCGGTACGCATCAAAACTCTTGGTGTTTTGCTCATTTCCCTGACTTCGCCTGTTGGTAGGGGAGGTCGAAATCATCGGTCGCCAGTTGCAGACATCAAGGAAACCCTGTGTTGATCCTGACGCATCACGTCCGAAATTGGATGCGTTCCGCCTGGCTCCACCCCACCCGTCACCCACAACGGCCACCGCAGCCGCAGCCTGCCACCGCTCGTCAGGGCCGACTCTCCACTGGCCAGTGAGGTAGGTCAGGCTGTGCCTGATCGTTCTTTGGACCTGCGACTATCCTTTTGCTGGCGAAGAGTCAGGCACAGCCTGGCCTACCAGGACTCTGTACCCCAATGGGGTTGTCCATCCCAGCCCAGGGTCGCGACGCAGGAGCGCACCCTGGGAAAGCGGCCCGGAGCATGCCAACCCTGAAAGGGTTGTCCACCCGCACGGCACGGGTCGCACGGCTCGGTGTGGAACCCTTTCAGGGTTCGTTCTCGCGCGGCCCGTTGACCCAGGGTGCGCTCCCTGCG
>JAYTWO010000475.1:0-8939 GCA_043743415.1 Planctomycetota bacterium | reverse complement strand
TGACGGAGGAACAAGAGGGATTGAAGGGCGGGCGTCTCCTCTGTAACCTCTTGTTGTTGCACAACCCAGACGCTCAAAGCAGCGTCTGGGCCACCCCGCGAGAATTGCTCTCTGGGGCCACGTTTCAGGGGCTGGCAAACGCACCGCTCCGGAACAACTTTAGCAAGTTGTGAGTCAGGGTCACCAGGTTCCATTCGGCTTGCATTTTCTTCAGGCTGCGGAGGAGAAACTGTCGGAAGCCTCGGCCGTGTTTGATCTGGCCGAACGGGGGTTCGGCGATCGCTTTGCGGCGGGCGTATTCGGCTCGGCCCTTCTTTGTTCGCAGCTTGCGGGTCCTCTTTTCTTTCGTGCTCAGCCCGGCGGGAATGCGACCTGTCGGGGCGGGGGCGACTCGTTCGTGATGTTTTAATCGACCGGTCGCGATGTACGCGTTGTTCACACGATCGTGGTGTTCCAGAACCTCCACATTCGTTTCACTGAAGTACCCAGCATCAGCTGTGAAGGCTTTGATATTCTCGGTGACGCCGGCCTGATTGATGTTATTAATTGTCTGATCCAGCATCGGCTGTAACTGACGCACATCGTTGGCCTGATCGGTCACATCGGCGGCGACGATGATCTGATTTTCATTCACCACGGCCTGGGCATTACCGCATTGATCCCAGCCTTTGTTCGAGGTCTTCATGATCTTGGATTCGGGATCGGTGAAGTTCCGCTGAGCCTTGGGATCGGGCACGGCGGCCTGTGGATCGGTCTTCGCGGGAGGCTGGCCTTCCGCCTCGCGAGCGGCAGCTTCGGCGGTCGCCTTGTCGCGAGCCTGCTGTTCCAGCGCGAGGTCATGCCGGAGGCTTGCAGAGAACTGCGGGCTTCGCGGATTTTCAACAGGCGCGACTCCCGGCGACGCAGCTCCTCCGGCACTTCATCGCCGCGTTGGTCACGGCCATGTTCGGCATCGTCCGCCTCGTCGGCGGCCTGCGCCTGCTGCAGCAACTCCTCAATCTCCGCCTGCAGACGGACCTCTTCTGTGGTCATGCGGTCGTAGCTCATCGCCTTGTGGCGAGAGGCATTCGCCTTGATCTTCGTACCATCCAGCGCCAACCGACCGACCTTCAGCAGACCCGCCTTCCGACACAGCCGCAGCACCTCGACGAACAAATGCTGGAACTGCTCCAAATGCCGACGACGGTAGTCACTGATCGTGCGAAAGTCCGGAATGCTGTCGCCCACAATCACACGAAACGCCACGTCCGTCTCGCATCTCGCGGCGATCTTCCGCGACGAAAACACACCGCTACAGTACGAATACAACAGCAATACCAACATCATGCGCGGATGGTACGGCGGCTTCCCACCCTTCTCGCTGTCATACGTTTTGAGAATCGGCGACAGGTCCAGCTGCTCCGACACATCCAACAGAAAGTACACCAAATGCCCATCCGGCAGCCAGTCCTGCGGCGACGGCGGAAACAACCAACTCTGATCCGGATTCCATCCCCGAAACGTTCGCCCCATCCCTGACCTCCACTCCCCGTCGCGCAAAATCGCCGACGAAACCCCCCGAACATCAAACGCCACAACAGTGGCAGCGATGTCTATCGCATCCGATCAGTATTTTCCACGTCGGATGAGGTATTCGGACAGACTCCTCGTGAGATCAGCCTGCATCCATGATCGACCAGAACAAGAAGAATCCACTCTTGATGAAAGACTGGCCAGTCGTGATGCTGGGCGCGGCCTCCCGAAGAGGATTTGGGTGCCACAATTGGCACTTTGATTTTTTCACACGAATTCAGGTGCAAGTCGCGTGAGCCTTGGCTATAGTTGCCGGAAGTTGCGGATCACATCCCACGGAGAGGGCGGCGAGTTCTTGATTGGCGGCGGGGTCTTCGGACTTGGCCACCTGACAGTCTGACAAATCCCAGGAACTGATGGTGTAACGGTTTGCGTCAACTATTGATCGTATTCCGCAAGACTTCGTCTCCCCCCACGCCGGTTGTGATTTCATTTTCTTGATGGGCCCCACAGGTAGATCCGAATGCAGTTTGAACTGAATCGTTTGCTCTCGAAGCTGACTGAAAAGTTGGTCCGTGACTCTCAGGAGGACATGGAACTCAAATCCGAACTGCGGGCGTTGGCTGCGTGCCTGCTCGAAGTCACCAAGGGAGGTCCGCCGATTCGCGGGACGGTCATCCGTTCCGAGTCTCGGGAATCGGAGGTGGCCCCGCCCATCCCGCGACCTCGCGAGTTCAGCCGGGACGAGTCGGATGTCTCGTCCACAGTCGGGGTGCGGACTCCGGGGCGGAGCAGTGGGTCGATGCCGGTCACGGACGAAGATCTGCCGATGATCGAAACCCGCTGCCGCCTCAAGCGTGAGTCGCTGCTGTGGGCCATCGATCGCCAGGGCCTGCTGGCCAAGCGGGCCGACTACCAGACGGAAATCTCTCCCGTCGACCGCGAACTGATCCGCCGGGCCAAGGAATTGCCCGACTGCTATTTGTGGATGCTGTCGTCCCAGTGGCGTCCGCCAGAGAATACGCGGCTGCTGGAAGACCTCGCCGAGTGCTTCGAGAACATGGCCACCGCCACGTCGCTCGCTCGTCGGCTGCTGGCGGATGAAGGCCGCGACCGGATCGTCTTCGAGCAGGCCCTGGACCTGCTCGCCGAGGCCCAGTCCGCCGTCCGCATGGGTGTCTCGCAGGTCAACGACTACTGGGACTTCGACCAGAACGCCGTCTTCCGCTGGCTGCGCGGCGTGGCGGCTCGCGAGCACATCCTGATCAAGCGGCACATGCGGCTGGATGACCCGGCTGATCCCTCTCGCTGGGCCGATCTGCAGTCCCGCATTGGGGGGCTGGAGTCCGAGAGCCTGAACAGCGAAGAGCGGAATCAGGAGCGGGCGCGGCTGTTTGTGAAGCTGCACGGACACATCACCGAGATCAAGAAGCTCGAAGACGAGGACGAGGGAGACGAGCAGTGGCGGGAAGTCGCCGAGAGCGTCGAACGTCTGCTCAAGCTCGGCGTTGCCCCGACCAGTCGCGAGTTGTACAACCTCTTCGAGGGGGTGCTGGACTCAGCTCCAATCATCGAGGATCACCCCGGCTTCGAGCGCGTGCTGGAAGAGATTGAACGCCGTGCGGATGCCGGTGGCTTCACCGAGGAAGGGGCTGCCGAGGACTCCGGCAGTAAGAGTGAAGACGCGGCGGATGACGCAGACGACGACCTCGACGATGATCTCCCCGCCGATGATGATGATGACGAGGATGAAGACGACGAAGACGACGAAGAAGACGACGAGGACGACGACGAGGAGGAGGAGGCCGAGGTCGAGGTCGCTCCTCCGGCTCGGACCACTCGTCGAGCTGCCGCGACGACCACCACCACGCGTCGCCGCGCGGCGGTCGTTGAGCCGGAACCTGTCGAAGAAGACGATGCCGACTTCGGCGACGACGATGAAGCCGCAGCCGATGACGAGTCGTGGCCCGAGCCGGATGTCCTGGAAGTGCGAAAGCTCCTCAAGGGACGCCAGGTCGTCTTCGCGGGCGGTGAACGCCGCGCCGATGTCGCCGAAGCGCTGATCGAAGGCTTCGGTCTCAAGGATCTGACCTGGGTCGCGATGCGCGATGACGAGTCGCTCGACCGCCTGGAAGAGGAGTTGGACGAGATCGATCCCGCCCTCGTCCTGGTCGGCGTGCGGGGCGTCAGCGTGCCCATCAAGAGCGTGCAGCGGCTCTGTACCATCGCTGAAAAGCCGATGGTCAAGCTGCCCACCGGCTACAGCCCGGCGCACGTGGCCTCGCAGATCCTGTCGCAAGCGGGTGACGAACTGCGAGACGAGTAGCCCAGAGAGCAGACTTCCGAAGTCTCGGAAGACTTCGGAAGTCTGCTACGGTCGCACACAGCCGGGACGAGTTGTCCCGGCTGTGGTTCATTGGGTGTCGCGGAATTCGTGAGAATTCCGCCGTCATCAAGAGGCCCCCCCATGCCGCAGATCGAACTGCTGGGTCTCGCCCGCCGATATGCGGGCGTGGAGAGAATCGACTGCGCGGGGGCTACGCTCGAGCAATTGCTGCGCGACCTGAGTGCGCAGTGCCCCGGATTCGCCAAGCGCTGCCCACCCGGAGAGTGGCTACCCTCCGGCTTGATCGTGTGCGTCAACGAACGCCAGTTCACATCCGACCTCACGCAGTCGATCGCACCAATCGATCGCGTGCTGATCCTGTCCGCCGATGTCGGGGGGTAGTGCCTTGTCAACGCGGAGAATGGGGGGGGGCGAAGCCTCTCGGGAGGGCGAAGCTCCTGCTGAGCCGCGACCCAGGGACACGTCAACTCAAGGTCGCAGCTCGGCAGGAGCCTCGCCCTCCCGACTGAGGTGGCCCCCAAAATCAAGCGTAGACAAAACACGGGCAGACATCACCCTTAATGCCTACTCCCTACTCCCTACTCCCTACTCCCTACTCCCTACTCCCTACTCCCTACTCCCATTCAATCGTACTCGGCGGCTTCGAGCTAATGTCGTAGACCACGCGATTGACGCCGCGTACGCTGTTGGTAATGCGCGAGGAGACTTTCTGAAGCAAATCGTACGGCAGCCGGGACCAATCGGCGGTCATGAAGTTGTCGGTGTTGACCGAGCGGATGGCGATCACGTCTTCGTAGGTCCGGCCATCGCCCATCACGCCGACGGTTTGCAACGGGAGCAACACTGCGAACGCTTGTTGGACTTGGCGGTACAGGCCCGCCTTCTGGAGTTCATCCAGGAACACGGCGTCCGCCTCGCGCAGCACGTTCAAGCGAGGCTCCGACACCGCTCCCAAACACCGGACGGCCAGACCCGGTCCCGGGAACGGGTGCCGCCAGATCAGATGATCGGGCAGGCCCAGTTCCAATCCCAGTCGGCGGACTTCGTCCTTAAACAGATCCCGCAGCGGCTCGATCAACTCGAACCCCAGTTCCGCCGGCAACCCGCCGACATTGTGGTGCGACTTGATCGTCGCAGCGGGGCCATCGGGATTCGCTCCCGATTCAATGACATCGGGATAGAGAGTGCCCTGGGCCAGAAAATCGGCGTCCGGGATCGACTTGGCTTCGTGGCGAAAGACCTCGATGAACACCCGTCCGATGATCTTGCGTTTCTGCTGCGGATCGGCCACTCCGGCGAGCTCGCTCAGGAACCGCTCTTGCGCGTCCACGATGTGCAAATCGGTCTGAAAGTGGTCAGCGAACTGGTCGCGCACCTGGTCCGATTCCCCCTTTCGCAACAGCCCGTTGTCCACAAAGATGCACGAGAGTTGCGGCCCAATGGCTTTGAACAGCAAGGCGGCAGTGACCGAGGAATCGACGCCGCCGGAGAGGCCGCAAATGACCCGGCGGTGGCCGACTCGCTCGCGGATCGAGGCGACCTGCTGTTCGATGAAGCTGGCCATCGACCAGCGTCCGTGGCACTTCGCGATCTTGTTGACGAAGTTGGCGATGAGTTGCGGGCCGCACTCGCTGTGCGTGACTTCGGGGTGGAATTGCAGGCCGTAGATCGGCCTCGTCTTATGGCGAATGGCGGCGTGCGGGCAGGTGTCGGTGGAAGCCAGAGACACGAACTCCTGGTCGAGGTCTTGCACCTGGTCCCCGTGGCTCATCCACACGGTCGAGTCGGTCGGCACATCGGCGAAGAGCGGGTCCGTGGTGTGGGAGTGGCAGGTCTTGTGGCCGAACTCGCGCGATTCACCGGGCCGGACCTCGCTGCCCAATGCGTGGCAGGTCGCCTGCATCCCGTAGCAGATGCCAAGGATCGGAATGCCGAGGTCGAAGATCCGTGGGTCGGGATGCGGCGACCCCTTCTCGTACACACTCGCCGGACCGCCGCTGAGAATCAGCCCCTGAGGCGCGATCTCGCGAATTCGGTCCGCCGACAAGTCGTGCCGCACCATCTGGCAGAACACGTTCTGTTCACGCACCCGCTTGGCGATCAGTTGAGCCGTTTGCCCACCGAAGTCGAGGACGAGGATTTTTTCGTCCTCGATTCCGTATTTCTGAATCGGAGAAGACGCGACTGGAGACTTCGGAGACATGCCGCACCGGACCTTTTGTCATCGCCCCCATTCTGCATTCGAGAGTCCCTCGAAAACAAGTGAACCAGCCGACCTTGCGCAAGGACGACTGGTTCCGGAGGCGAGACTTGACTCGCCAAACCCCGAAATGGGGAATCGGGCAGTATAGAGACGGCGACGATCGGAATCACGCGAGTGAAGATCAAATCGCACACACTCGTGACGGAGTTGTGTACAAACAACAGGTCGGAGGAGGGGATTCAATCGTGGGGCGGGAGTGCGTGGGGGGCGCGCGTGTGTGTCAGGAATGTCGGTAGCCAGTCTCCCTTCCTGCCCCCTCTTCCCCCAGTGTAGTTCACCCCGAGGGCAGTGCCGATTGTGGGGGGGGAGGGAGCAGAGATGACGGAGTTCCGCCATTTGGCAAATGCACCCGATCTCCACGAGGCGAAGCGTTCCGGCTTTCCCGGAGACATCGCGATGGAATACCATTCACCCGACACGGTGGCCACTCCGCCACTCCGATGATCCCCAGCCGGTACACCGATCCATGTCCGACACCTCGACCCAGCTCCAGACCGATGCGGCCCGCGATTCGATTGCCCGCCTGCAAACGGCGTACACGGCGATTCGCACGCAGATGTCGCAGGTCATCGTCGGCCAGACCGAGGTCATCGATCAGTTGTTGATCTCGCTGTTCAGTCGAGGTCACTGCCTGTTGGAGGGGGTGCCGGGCTTGGCCAAGACGCTGATGATCAGCACGCTGGCCCGGACGTTGTCGATGACGTTCAGCCGCATTCAGTTCACGCCCGACCTGATGCCTGCCGACATCACCGGGACGGATGTCTTGCAACAGAACAAGACCACAGGCGAGCGTGAGTTCCGCTTCATCCAAGGTCCGCTGTTCCACAATGTCGTCCTCGCCGACGAAATCAACCGCACCCCACCCAAGACGCAGGCCGCCCTCCTCGAAGCGATGCAGGAGCGGCAAGTCACCGTGGGCCAGACTCGGCACGTCCTCAATGATCCGTTCTTCGTCCTTGCCACGCAGAACCCGATCGAGCAGGAAGGCACCTACCACCTGCCCGAAGCCCAGCAGGACCGGTTCATGTTCAAGGTCTTCGTGACCTATCCCTCATTCGTGGAAGAGAAGCAGATCGCCATCCAGACCACCGGGACCAAGGCCAAAGACATCCTGCCGGTCCTCGGGGCCGAGGAAGTCCTGGAGCTGCAACAGCTGGTCCGCGAGGTGCCCGTCTCCGACCACGTCGTCAACTACGCCCTGGCCCTCGTGCGGCAAACCCGCCTGAATCAGCCCGAAACCCCGGCCTTCATCACCGAGTGGCTCAGCTGGGGTGCCGGTCCCCGCGCGGTGCAGTTCCTGCTGCTGGGTTCGAAGGCCCGCGCGCTGCTGCAAGGCCGGACGCATGTGACGACCGAAGACGTGCAAGCGTTGGCGGCCCCCGTCCTGCGTCACCGCATCGTCGTGAATTTCGCCGCCGAGAGCGAAGGGGTCACGACCGACCGCGTCGTCGAACGCATGATCGCCGAGACCCCGTCCAAGGAGAGCGATTTGAGCCGCGACCCGAGGTTCAAGGGGATGTTCGCCGCCTAAAGTAGGACAGGCCCCTCTGTCCCGTCCGGTATGGCAAGACATCGCACTGACCGGTAGGGCTATATCCAGAAGAGGTTCTGGCTGTGAGTCTGCTGGCGTGAAACCTCTTGTGCCAAGGCACACCGGTAGCCCAAAGCGGCAACCGGTGCCACCTGACCCAAATCACCTCGGCGAAATTCTGACGAATTCCGCTACGGGGGGTAGCGGAAGTCGTTAGACTTTCGCTGCGCAGCTACGGTTAGGGGGACAGACCTGCGCGGCGGAGATGCGAGCAGAGGGTATCAAACACGTCCCAGAAATCGGGCTGGAACGGGTTCAGGTCGGGATATCCCGGCAGCAGACAACTGGTATACGGATACTCGTGAAACCCGTCAGCGGGCACCAATTGTTTCCGTTCCGGGTTGCGGGCGATGTACTCGACGACATTCTGAAAGGCCACCGGCTGACGCTCGTCCTCGCGCAAAACATGGTCATACGGTTGCTTCTGCAATTCGAACCCCAGTTTGTCGAGGACGAGATTGAGCTGCTTTCGCAGAAACTTCATCGCCAGTCGCTGGTCCGCTGAGTCGACCAGTCCGAGGCCCAGCAGGTGGAGATGATCCGGCATCAGGCAGAAAATGGGGCACGCCAGACCGTATCGAAAACAGGTATGTGTGAGCAACTCGCGAAACTTGTAGTAGAAGATCGGCTTCAACCATCCGGTCTTTCGATCGTCGATCGTCATCGACCAATGGACGCAGGCCAGCCCGCGATAGCTCTCCGGCCCCAATCGCGGCAGAGAGCCATGCGGTTCTGTCATGTGAGTTCCTTGTAGCGGAATTCGTATGTAGCGGAATTCGTAAGAATTTCGCCGAGATGGGGGAAGGGGATCGGACGGCGAGACGGCGAAAGTCTGACGACTTCCGCTACGAGCGTAGCGGAATTCGTAAGAATTTCGCGGGGATGGGGGAAGGGGGTCGAGCGGCGGACGGCGAAAGTCTGACGACTTCCGCTACAGAGGTAGCGGAATTCGTAAGAATTTCGCCGAGATGGGGGAAGGCTCCGGCGGCGGACGGCGAAAGTCTGACGAATTCCGCTAGTGCCGATCCCCGGCCACGATCAACTGTCCGGAAGTCCTGGAAGAGGGAATCCAGGGGGAGCTCATCCCGGTCAGCGGCTGGGTGCTCTGGATGCACTGCCAGAGGGGCTCAGTCCATGTCACGAATCTTGAGCTGCATCTCGTCCGAGTTGGCTTTGATCTCCGGGGCGTACAGCGCCCTGGACGAAAGTGCTGCTGGAAGAGAATG
>JAYTWO010000474.1:0-2389 GCA_043743415.1 Planctomycetota bacterium | reverse complement strand
GCCAAGTCCAGAGCCTCGTCCGAATAGAGCTTCTCGACCAAGGCATTGGTCCCAGTCCCCCACTCGGCCCAGTTGCCATCGAGCAACTCGAAGTCCTTGGATTCCAAACCCGCCGGGGACTTCGCGGGGAGCAAGCCCCGCAGCCCGATATTCGACGCCTGGTCTTCGACTGCCCACGATGACGCGGTGACAAGCAGCAGGCAAATCGCACCACCTTTGACCCAGCGGCTGGCTTGGCGAGTTTGGCGATTGTGCATCTGAACCATGTTTTCCAACTTCCCTTCAATGAGGCTGAATCCTTCCCGCCAGTGAGTCAGTCTGCGATCTGTATCGCCTGACCCACTGCCGAAACCTGCGACCGGACCTGCCGAGCATCTGTTCTTAGCGAACTACTGAGAGTGTTCGCCGTTACAGGTGATTCGGCAGGCATGATTCGCCTGTTGAACACATCTTACGGATCTTGCGCAAGCTATTCAAACTCTACAATCAGTAAAGTCCGAGAAATCGTCATTTCCTCACAAGTTAGAGGCCCCCCTCCCAGAATCGTTCCCGCCAATGGGGCTGACGGAAGTGGATGGCATGCACAGTCGTCCAAAGTCTGAAAGAACTCACTTGGCAGAGATCGGTCCCCCGCTTAAACTCTGGGTTCACAACCTGCCTGGTGGTGTAACGGTAGCACGAGGGATTCTGAATCCCTTAGTCGGGGTTCGAATCCCTGCCGGGCAATTCTTTGAGTTTTTTCGGGGGTGAGAACCCTCCGTACGGCCCTCCGGTAACGGATGAGGCCGCCCGCTCAGCGGCGACCGCCCCATAACCCCATCAGTACGCCGCCCAGCATGCCGGTCACCAAACCGATCAAGTGGCAGGTCATGCTCACCTGCGGGGTCAGGATGTCGCAGACACTTTGAATCACGATGAAGGAACAGGCGGACCGGAACTGACTCCGCACGAGTGGTGTCGCCAGGCGGAATCTCCCGACCAGCAGATGCCCCCACAGCCCGCCGAGCAGACCCATGATCCCGCCGCTGGCCCCGGCGAACACCGCGAAGTCCCCGGGTGCCAGAAAGGTCAACCACGGCAGCAGGCTCGCCGAAATCACCATGCAGATCAGAAACTGAACCAGCATCCATAAGGATCCCCAGGCCCGCTCGACCAGCCGACCGAGGAACAACAGCCCCAGTAAGTTCAGCGACAAATGGACGGGACCAAAGTGCAGAAATCCCGAGGTGAACACACGCTTCCATTCTCCCGGCTCGCCCGTCAGCGGCACGATCATGGCCCCGAGTTCTTCCAGGTTGCGGGTGTTTTCGCTCCCGCCGGGGATCTCTGTCCAGTAGACCGCCAGCATCACCAGTGCGAGCGAAAGCGTCATCACCGGCCAGCGCGGGATGCCTCCCGTGAGAACCGCGTAACCGGCATCGTGGGTGATGACCGAACGAACCGCGCCGAGTTCCGGCAGACCTCGGTCCCGCACCCCTGCGTCGAGAGGACCCACCGCCGGAACGGTCAGCCGCCTCTCGATCAGCGGACGGAGAGCTGCACTGGATCGGGGCAGGAGTGCTGTCAGCCGCAGCCGCGCCCGCTCCGTGGCACCACTGACCTGTTCTGCCACCGCCAGCCAGAACTCCCGCGTCTCCCTCGCGAGAAGATGGCTGCTCCCCAGGATCACGTGGCGGACAGTCGCGACATCGCCCAGGACCGCAAACGCCCGCAGACTCAGCGCGGCATTCTGCTCCGCCGAAAACTTCGACTGGCCAATCAGCGTGCAGACGCGATTCAGATCCTCCCAAGCCCCCCGCTCTGCCAGGGCCTGCACCTTGCCCGCCAGCAGATTCGGATCACTCAGCCCCCGATGGGGCAGCCCCTCCATTTCGTATTCAAACTCTAGCCACCGCCCCGACATCTGGGCCTCAATGACCATTCCCAGACTGCGGACGCCGGAATCGAGCAGTCTCGACTGCTGGGCAAGTTGCAGCCCGCTGGCCACCTCACCCCGATACAAGTGAGTCAGGATGCGGATCATGAACCGCAGAGGCCGCACCTCAGAGGTCGGGTGCAACACCGTCAGCGCGACTGCCGTCCAGCTCGCCACTCCCAGCCGCCGCTGCTGCATCAGCCGCATCGTCCAGTGCTGGAGCCACAACGACAGCATGACGAATACCGCCCAAGGGCCAATCGCGATCAGTCCCGCGCGGTCCGGCAGCCACCACCACGCCCCACCGAGTAGCGCGAGCAAGACGATCGCCTTGACCATCCAGGCCCGCGCCGGACGCATGGTGAGCAACCACACGCAGTTCACCAGCACCAGAGTGATGCACAGGTCGTTCAGGTCCATGTGTGGGCCTTGCTGCATCTCGCCCCACGTGGGCGGGGTGTCCCGAGGGCTGCG